>JAFWKS010000126.1 GCA_017511325.1 Erysipelotrichaceae bacterium | reverse complement strand
TACCAATATCGCCAATGTCGATCTGCTGGATGAAGACGTCATGAAATTGAGGGCGTCCTACTATTTCATGGGTGCTTTGCTGGGAAGATTCAGACATGTAAAGATGTATTCGCCGGGTGGATGCAATCTTGGTCCTAGACCGATAGATCTTCACCTGAAGGGTTTTGAAGCCCTTGGTGCGACGATAACGCAGGAAGGAAATGTCATCGAGATCTCTGCCGAAGAACTCAAGGGAGACGATATCTATCTGGATTTCGCATCCGTGGGAGCTACCATCAACATCATGCTGGCGGCATGTTTTGCCAGAGGAAGAACGACCATCGAGAATGCGGCTAAAGAACCGGAGATCATCGATATCTCATCCATGCTCAACAAAATGGGCGCTCAGATCAGAGGAGCCGGAACATCGGAGATTACGATCAACGGCGTTACCAGACTGAAAGGATGCATTCACGACATCATTCCCGACAGAATCGAAGCGGGCACATACATTATCGCTGCAGCTGCCTGCGGTGAAGATGTTACCGTAAACAACGTTATTCCGCAGCACATCGAAGCACTTACTTCCAAGCTGGAAGAAATGGGCGTCAGACTGGAACAGGGTTCCGACTATGTCAGAGTATTTGAATCGGAAGATCTGAAGCCGATCGATATCATCACTCAGCCGTTCCCCGGTTTCGCAACCGATCTGCAGCAGCCACTTACAGCACTGCTGACGAAAGTAGACGGTGACAGCCACGTTGAAGAAACCATCTATCTGGAGCGTTTCAAGCACTGTGCCGAACTGAACAAGATGGGTGCAGACATTGAAGTCGCTTCGGGAAAGAGCACGATTCACGGGGGAAAGCAGCTGCACGGCACGGACATCTTCGCTACGGATCTTAGATGCGGTGCATCGTTGATTATCGCCGGTCTGATGGCTGATGGCGAGACAGTCATTCACAATGCCTACCATATTTACCGCGGATACGACTCGATTGTTGAGAAACTAAGAGCGATCGGTGCAGAAATCAAATAATCCTGTTTACATTTATCGATAGATTTGTTATCATAATTAGGCGTAAACTTACTTTGGATTGACAAAGATATTCAAGGCGGAAGGGAGATTGAAAGATGAAAAAGGGTATTCATCCTGATTATTACAGAGTTACTGTTACCTGTGCAGGCTGTGGAACGACATTCGAAACCGGTTCTACAAAGAAGGACGGCATTAAAGTAGATACTTGCTCAAACTGCCACCCGTTCTATACCGGAAGACAGAGGTTTGCGGCATCTGCAGGTAGAATTGAAAAATTCAATAAGAAGTACGGTTTGAAAGAAAAATAGAGGATTAGTCCTCTATTTTTTTCGCTATAATAGTATTGTCGAGGTGTGGTTATGTATCAGAGTTACAGAGATGGATGGATCGAAACCATCAGCGGCTGCATGTTTGCCGGAAAAACAGAAGAACTGATCAGAAGGATAAAGGTTCTGGAATTCGCGAAGAAAGAGATCATGGTATTTAAACCGAAGATTGATAACCGTTATTCCGAAACAAAGGTCGTTTCTCATGCCGGTTCATCGGTAGAATCGCATGTCATTTCCGATGCCGTAGAGATTCTGGATATGATCAAGCCTACGACGCAGGTCGTAGCGATCGATGAGGCGCAGTTCTTTGGCGACAATATCTGCGACGTATGTAACGAACTGGCAGACAGAGGCATCAGGGTCATGGCTGCCGGACTGGATACGGATTTTAAAGGCGAGCCGTTTGGACCGATGCCTTTACTGATAACGGAAGCGGAATTCGTAACAAAGCTTGCGGCTGTCTGTAACAAATGCGGCGCTCCTGCCACCAGAACGCAGAGAATCGTCAACGGAAAACCGGCTTCCTACGATGAACCGATCATACTTGTCGGCGCATCGGAGAGCTATGAGGCAAGATGTCGTCACTGTCATGAAGTGCCGGGTAAACCGAAAATCAGATATGGGAAATAAACTATGGATGCAAAGATAATAAAATTGGAAGAGATTGAAAAGAAGTATCTGGAAATAGGCGAGCTCATGCTGCTGGATGAGAATGTTTCTGACGTGAAGAAGTATACCAAGCTTTCCAAGGAACAGGCCAGACTAAAAGGAGCCTATGAAGCCTATCAGAACTACAAGAAATACAATGCCGTGATTGAAGACGGTCAGGAGATGCTGAAGGACGACGATCCGGAAATCAGGGAAATGGCCCAGATGGAGATCGATGATGCGAAAGCCGAACTGGAAAAACTCAATAAGCATATCGAAGATCTGCTGCTGCCTAGAGATCCGGAAGATTCCTACGACTGTCTGGTCGAGATAAGAGGCGCTGCCGGAGGAGATGAAGGCAATATCTGTGCCGGTGATCTTTTCAGGATGTATTCGTATTATGCGGAATCTCTCGGATATAAAGTTGAAGTCATGGAAACATCGGAATCCGAAGCGGGCGGATATGCCCTGATCAGCTTTATGGTAAAAGGTCTGGATGCCTACCGCCATTTCAAGTTCGAATCCGGTGCACACCGCGTACAGCGTGTTCCAAAGACCGAGACGCAGGGCAGGGTACATACCTCTACCGCTACGGTCATCGTATTCCCTGACGTAGAAGACGAAGATGTAGAGATCCCAGATTCCGATCTGGAGATCGAAACACAT
>JAFWKS010000125.1 GCA_017511325.1 Erysipelotrichaceae bacterium | reverse complement strand
CAGTCAAAAGCGCATAATATAAGATCAGGTATTTTTAGAACAATTCTAAAAAAAGAAAGAACAAAGAGGCTAGCCTGCTTCTATCGGAAACTGCTGCTTTTAAAAAGCTTTGACATCAAAAACAGCAGAAAGAAACAAACGTCAAACACTGAAAAGATGGTACCTTTGTTTATAACAATGGACTGCATAAAACCAATGAACAGATCAGGCCAAGGCCTTGGAAGAAAGAAGGAGATAATGGAGATACCAAAAGAAAGCTTTATCAGCAATGTATCAAGCATAGATGAATTGAAACCGAAGATCCTTGATTATCGCGCACAGGACAAACTTTTAGACAGCTGGCTCAGCAAAAGACTGGATCAGGTTCTGCCGCTAGTCATGAAAAGAAGCGGCATCGACTGCTGGGTTGTATGCAACAACGAATACAATGAGGAACCGGTATTCTGGACTCTGGTCCCCCGTTCAATGATGACCGCGCGCAGACTGACGATCCTGATCTTTCATCTCAAGGATGATGGAACAGTTGAACGCATGTCTCTGACTCATCCAATACCGGTCATCGGTGATTACTATCGTCCGATGTGGACCAATCCCAAGGGGCAGTCCTGGGGCGGATCATGGACACTTGATCATGATGCTTCTGCCGCTGAACAAAAGGAAGAAGGCGAAACACAGATGGAGTGTTTGGCCAGAGTCTTAAAAAAGATCGATCCAAAAACTATTGGGCTGGATATGTCTAGGGACTTCGCGTTTGCGGATGGTCTGAGTCATACATTATATGAAGAGATGATGGAAGTCTTCGATGAGCAGCAGAAAGCTAAAGTCGTTTCTGCAGAAAAGATCGTCGTCGGCTGGATGGAGACCAGGATCGATGAAGAGATGGAAGCCTATTACGGGATCGTGCAGATAGCTCATGCGATGATTGCAGAAGCTTTCTCTTCCAAGGTCATCATACCTGGTGTCACCACTAATGAAGATGTCAAATACTGGATGATGCAGAAGACTGTCGATCTGGGCTTGAGACCTTGGTTCGACTATGAAGTATCAGTAAGCAGAGCCGGTGTTGGTGAGATTGATGGTGAGACGGTTATCAGGCAAGGTGATCTCTTGCATTGCGATGTCGGTTTCTGTTATCTCAATCTGTGTACAGACACGCAAGAAAATGCCTACGTCCTTAAACAGGGCGAGACTGATGCGCCAGAAGAACTGAAGAAGGTTATGAAGACCGTCAACCGTTTCCAGGATATCGTCCTTGATGAATTCAAGATCGGCCGTACCGGAAACGAGATCCTGGCCGCCTCCTTAAGCAAGGCCAAAGAAGAAGGGGTCGACCCTTGCCTTTACAGCCATCCGATCGGTTTCAATGGTCATGCGGCTGGACCGACCATCGGCTTATGGGATCAACAGAACGGTGTTCCTGGCAGCGGTGATTATCCAATGTACGACAACACCGCTTATTCGCTTGAACTCAATGTCAGATGTCCTGTTGAAAGCTGGGGTGTAGAACTCACTTTCGGCGCTGAAACAGATGTGCTGCTAAGAGAGGGAAAGGTCAATTTCCTGGCTGAAAGACAGGAACGTTTCCATCTGATTAAGTAATGAAAAAACAAGATATAATAATCCATACTACAAACTTTGAATAGATCACATAAAATGATTTTAGTAGCATAAAAATGAATCGTGCAGTTATAACAACAGCACCTGAAGTTTTGATGAAAACCGTTTTGCTGGATCGAAACAGCATCTGCTGCCTATAGGAGGAACAATGTTTAACGCTGATTATAAAAAACTCATACTGTCCTTTAACGAATTCCATGATGTTTCAGACAAAGATATGCCACAATATGGAGAATATTGCCTGCTCGAACTGAAGACAGGGGCTTATACCGCAGGCGGCTGGCTTCCCTCCGGGAATGAACAAAGTGCCGCAGGAGTATTTTTACGCGGAACAGCCGATACTGTAGATTCAAAAGATGTGGCAAGATGGCACTCTCTTGATCGCTTTAATCTTGCAGAAATTCTTGAAGATGAAGAGGTCAACTGGATAAATCTAGGGCCCGAAAAAGAAGATGGTCATAGTGTTCAGTTTGAGGGATTTAAGTCATTTGCGGACAGGAAAGATCCAAAAGAAGAGCAGTTCTGTCTTTTGATCATGAAAGATGGCGATCTGGCTGCAGGCAGATGGAATAAGTGGCGACATAAAACGGGAGGAGCTTTTATTTATTCATCAGCTCTGGCAAGTCACAGTTCAGAAAAAGTATGGGCTTGGACGCCCCTCAGTTCTGATGAGATCTTTGCGATGGAGATGGAGCAAGAGAGAGAAAAAAAGCGTGAAAAGAAACTGAATAAAAAAGCAACCGCAGATCCAGAACTATTCAAATACGGAACAGATATCAACGTATATTACGAAAAGGCTTTGCAAAAGCTGCGCGAAGAATTTGATTGGGCTACTATACCGATGATGAAAAAAGAGACTCCCGTCTGGCAGATCGCTCCTCTTCACGGCAGATATGTTTTTGGCCAGATCAGCAAAAACTATTATGATGATGACATCGTAACTCCGTGGACAGGCGGCAGCACTGCAGATGAGTTCATCGATTTTCTGTGCAGCTATACTCACGATGTTGTGAAAAACAGCAATCCGGAGCAAAAATTCAAATTTGGTACGGATATAAATGTATATCTGAAAAAAGCTTTTGATAAAGTAAAGAAAGATTATCGCTGGCTCGATAAGAAAATGCTAGGCAATAGCTGGCAATATGATATTCAGAAGGTTGATGGAGATTTTGAATTCGTCAGAAGATACAGGGATGAAGATGAGTATTCAGTGTATGATGCCGAAAGCGCTGAACGTTTTATTGAGCATGTAGAGTACGACTATCAAAATGTGGCACTTCAGGCAAATAAGACTGTGGCAAGTTATGCCCCTTCTTTCGGCCACATCAGTCTGCATGGCTGGAATCTTGAAAGTTATGTTTTCTATAAGCTGAAATCAGGAGATTACAAAGTCAGCGTAACAGCCGGAGATCGCGTTACCGGTGGAAGCAGGGATTTTTTCATCACACCATACTGTTTTGAGGCAAAGACTTATGAGGAGTTCCTGGATCGCTATCTCAAGATCGTTCCGGATTACTCGTTCGGGCTGGGAAAGAAGGAACTTCTTCCTGACAAAAAACTGAAAAAATTC
Source organism: Erysipelotrichaceae bacterium (assembly GCA_017511325.1). The sequence continues at coordinate 7,633 of JAFWKS010000125.1, read as the reverse complement.
CTTGGCTATTGAAGCAGCAAGATGATCCTGCAGGCATGCTGAATGACAGCTTCCCGATTTTAAATGAAAACGATATAACATTACAGGACAAGCGTTTTGCTTGTCTTTTATACTTTTCAGATAGTTTAAAGATTTCATATAATCTTCTCTTGTAATTCACTTACAGTTCAGATTCATTTTTTACTATACAGACAACAGGAGGACCTGAACATGAAAAAGTACTTGTTATTATTATTGAGTCTGCTGCTTAGCATGACCATGTATGGCTGTTCAAACAGCAGTGAAACAGAAACAGCGATATCACAGCCTGTTGAAGATCTTGTTGTGACTGATTCTTCCCTGCCTGCAAAAGAGAGCATAACGATCAACGAAACATATACATCCGAAGCAGATGGTGAACACGCCATTGAAGCAGATGGCGAGGATACAGCATATTCCAATATCAAAGTAGAGAAGACTGGAGATTCATCCGGTGATGAAGCGGACTTCTATGGTGAGAACGCTGCCGTCTTTGCGACAAACGGTGCAACGCTTGGTCTTGACAGCATCATTGTAGAAACTGACGGAACACACGCAAACGGTGTATTCAGTTATGGCGAAGGAACGACAGTCAATATCTCAAACTCGGTTATCGAAACGACGGGAAACTGCTCCGGAGGACTGATGACGACAGGAAACGGAACGATGAATGCGACAAATCTTAGCATCCACACGACCGGCAATTCTTCAGCTGCCATCAGATCTGACAGAGGTGGAGGGACAGTCAATGTATCTGAAGGTTCCTACATTACGGAAGGCAAAGGGTCTCCGGTGATCTATTCGACTGCCGATATCACAGTAAGTGACGCTTATCTGGAATCAACATCATCCCAGGGTGTTGTAGTTGAAGGACAGAATTCTGTAACGCTTAATGACGTGGAACTTGTTGCCAGCAACGTATCCAAGAACTCGGACAAGTCCGACTGGTATCAGGCTGCCATGATCTATCAGTCGATGTCCGGAGATGCTGATGAAGGAACAGCTTCCTTCACGATGAAAGATGGATCGTTATTGAATAAAAACGGTGACATCTTCTTTGTGAACAATACTGTTGCAACGATCAGCCTTGAAAATGTCAAGATCGTTAATGAAGATGAAGAAGGCTATCTTCTAAGAGCAGCTGCTGCCGGATGGGGAACTGAAGGTTCAAACGGTGGACATGTCACGATGGATCTAAGTGATCAGACTGTTGAAGGAGACATCATCGTTGATGAAGTATCTTCACTGAATCTTTATCTGAAAAACAGTTCAGTTTATACCGGAGCTATCAATGAAGAAGAAAGCGAAGGAGAGATCTATGTTGAAATAGAAGAAGGATCAAAGTGGATCCTGAGTGCTGATTCAAATATCACATCGCTTACATGTGCAGCAGATTCCATCGATCTAAATGGCCATAAGCTCTATGTGAATGGTGTAGAATACAGCGAAGGAACTGCTTTAAAGGGAGAAGCAATCGTCGTTGAGATGAGTTCTTCTTCTCATGGTCACAGTTCTGAAAGTGGCCATAAGCCTGGTAATGGTAATGAACCGCCGGAAAAACCAAGCGATCATAATAATGGTTAATGCCGAGTATTAATGCTCGGTTTTTTTATGCACAATTTAGGCAACGATTTTAACCGCCTGGCTCTAATTTGCTGCCATTGAAACAAAAGCTCTTCTTATTAAAAAATCCAATTGATAAAATGAGAAAAAATTCTGCTGAATAACTATTTTATTTATGCCTTTATTAAAAAATCTGATGAGGAAGGAGTTTCATATGATGGAGAAAAATAATCTGATCAAAGGATTGCTGGCATTACTTTGCATAGTGAGGATATTCATGCCTGCGGTGATCAAAGCCGATGATGAACACAAAGGGGAAGTTGTCGTGACGATCGTTACGGAGACCGTTCATGTCGACGCTGATAAAGAGGATGTTATAAAAACCGACATTGGAGACATCGAGGTAGAAAATAATCCGGAAAGCGAAAGCGGAAGCGGTTATGCCCTGGATGTTTCGGCATCGGATGGCTATACAGCGAAAGTTGAAACCGGCGTTGTAACTTTAAACAATGATTTCAAATCCGAAGGAAATTACTATGCGGTCAATATCGATGTGATGGATGGAGGCAAGGCTGATGTGAGTACTGAAGATGTGAATCTAAAAGGCATCAGTATGAAAGGTGAAACGGTCGCCGCCGGTGTGCGGATCGATGTCGATTCGATGTTTGAGGGCGGATCCAGTGCCAAAGTTTCAACCGGAGACATCATCTTAGAAAACAGCACGCCAAAACCGGATGAGGCCGGTCTGAAAGCAGATGCCCTTGCCGGTTTTTCCGGCAACAAGACTGCCAGTGCGGAAATAGAGACCGGCAATATTACGATCAGTAGTGGAGATGGCATAAACGCTTCAGCGCGAATGAACGGAAGCAGTGTTGATGTAACAAGCGGGAACATAGCAGTCGAACAGGGGAATGGCGTGAAAGCGAGTTCGATGCTTGGCCAGACGGAAGTCCTCAGCAAAGATGTTGAGGTAGTTAACGGTATCGGAGACAACGCCTATGCAATCGGGGCTGCCAGCACAACAATAGTCAGCGAAGATATAAACGTCACTAATGGCACTGGAATAAAGGCTGAAGCTCTTAATAACGGCAGCGTCACAGTTACGGCCGATTCCGTAAGTATAAAGGAAGAAGGAACAGCTCTTGAGATCTCAGCCAGAAACAACATGGAAGAAGGAAGCAGAAGCATAATCCCTCAAGAGATCATCGACCAGCTGAAAGAAAAACTGGGCAGAGCCCTCACGGAAGAAGAACTGGAAGAACTGAGCAGTCAATTCAATCAAAGAGGAAACGAAAATGTTCAGGTCATTATAAAAGGGGATGTTAAGGCTGACACTGGTATTGTGCTGAATATTGGCGGTTCAGGAAATGTCGATATCCTCATCGATGGGACACTTCAAGCCAATACTCCGATCTCACTTACGGAAGGATCGATCTTATCAAATGAAAACTTTAGCCTCACGCTCTGGAAGATCGAACAGAATACAAGAGCTACAGTGGATGATCCGGCCAGCCCATTGATAAACTATATCGTTAGAATAGAGGAGGGCGAAGAAGATATCTTCAATGTGGTAAAAGCCAATGGCGAAACTCTTAACAAAAGTCATGATTACGATGTGGCAAATGTAGAAGATGAACTTCTGCTGAAGGTCAATGATGGCTATAAAATCGTAAATGCCTACAATAATAACGAAAAACTGGAAAGAGATGCGCAGGGGCGTTATATCCTCAACGTTCCATATGGCGGAGGGATCAGTTTCAGCGTAGATTATGAAAAAGAAGATCCTCAGCCGGCTCCTTCTGGAGGTGGAGATTCTTCATCGGATGAAGAAGAAAAGATCGTTGTACGTTTCGTTCCGCCGACGACCGGTATTGAAACACCTTTCAACAGATCGGCAATGATGAAAAAGATCGTCATCTATTCCATGGATATCCTGATCATTTCCCTGTTTATACTTTCGATCAACAGCCGCAGGAACAGAGATCAGTTTGCAGCCACACTGCCAAGCTCATTAAGATAGAAGCGACATTTATTAAAAATAATGATCATGATGTGTGAAAAAATAAAATTTATTCACAAAACATCACATATTTGTAATATTAAAATGTTGCGTTACGTTACTGTATAATAGGTACGTAGATAAAAATGTATGGCCACTTTGGCAGAAAGGAGCTGATAATGAAAAAATTATCACTTATGTTTGTATCTTTGCTGATGTTTGCGTGTCTGTTTGGCTGTGCAACCAATGAAGCAGCAACGCCGGACAATAGCATGGCTATTGAAAAGACTGAACCGGTCAGCGGTCCACTTGCCCGCTCCATCAGTGATAAGGAGATCTCGACGGAGGTCACCAGGGCTTCCTTCAATCCTTTTACATCTTCCAAGAAAGAAGTGGATTTTTCTGATTTTGATTTCCTGGAGGAATGGATGTATTCCGGTTTTCCTGAAGATGCCTATTATCCTTATGCCAGCTACATGCCTGGTGAATGGAAATACAGGATCTACTATCTGACAGATAATTCCAATGGCGGTTCTGTCTTTAATGAGATAGGCCTGTCCGATATCGATATCGATATGGAGAATGCAATATTCTATATAAACCTGCATCCGCGTTATGATCAGTATAACGATGAGATTGTTGAAGTGAGCGATGAAGATGTAGGTTATTCTACCTTTGAGGGAGGCTTTGAAGGCGATGGGGTAAAACTCATTGACCAGGAAGAAGAACTCATCATCTATCTTTATTCCTATTTTGCCTACGAAGGAAGAGAATATATCTATTCGACCCTGTATATGTCGGAAGAAGATTATGCGATGCTGGTATTTACCAGAGGACAGGATTAGATATTCAAATTATCATGAAAAGACAAGCGTTGATGGCTTGTCTTTTTTAAACATTAGGATATTAAAATATTTCCTGGGATATTTCTGAATGTTTTCTTCTACTGATTATTCCTTTAAGTTTGAAACGATTATCCGATAAATCTTTCAAATGAACAGGTGATCTTCTATATGGTCCTATATAATATAAAAGATGTTTTAAATCACCGTTGGGGAAGATAGATATGAAAAAGTTTTCTTTTATCACATTAAGAGATGATCCATCGCTCAAAGATGCGGCAGCAGCATGGTTTCACAGCAAGTGGGGCGTTCCGAAAGAGGTCTATCTGGAATGTATGGAAAGCTACCTTAGTTCAGAAACAGAGTATGGATGGTATCTGTGCCTGGATGAAGACAAGATCGTTGGCGGAACAGGCGTTATAGAAAATGACTTTCATGACAGAAAAGATCTGAGTCCGAATATCTGTGCCGTGTATACAGAAGAAGATTATCGCCGCAAAGGCATTGCAGGACATTTGCTTGATATGGCAGTAAATGATCTGAAAACTAAAGGTATCAGCCCTGTCTATCTGGTGACAGACCATATCGGTTTTTATGAAAGATATGGCTGGCAGTTTTTCTGCATGGTTCATTGTGATGGGGAATCAAACGAAAGCGGACTTTATATCCATCGATAAACATGTTTATTAGATAGTTTTTCTTTCGTTGTGTTTAAAGAAATTCCTTTTAAGATCTATTTGGATCAGATGAACCGACCAATGATCGAATCTACTCAAGATCATAATGGGAAAGCCACTGCATCGGAATATAGTTTTTTCAATATCCTGATAAAAGATTTTACGCTTTCCCTGTGATCTTCTTTGTGCATGCAAAGGACACAATGGAAGCGTTCTTCGCAATCAAAAGGGATCCAGGCAAACTGGCTGCTGTGGTCATTTAGAAAGCCTGGCGCAAGACATACACCTCTTCCTGCCGCAACATTGATCCTCGTAGTATCGTGGTCGGAACTGTTGAAATAATCGATCCTGCCTGAAGCGATAAGACGATGCTGCACGGCTTTTAGTGCCTGAGGGGAACCTCCTCCTACCATCAATGTGCGTCCATAGAGGTCTTCTTCGCGGATAAGGTTTTTTGCGGCAAGTGGATCATCTCGCTTTGCAATGAGATAGATCCTGCTTTCAAACAGATCTACTACATTGATACCGGGGATCTGTTTCGTCTGTTCTTTTAGAGCAAACACGATATCCGCCTTGTTGTTTAAGAAAGTCTCTATACTGTTTTCGTACTGAAATAATGGCGTGATCTGTACATCCGGTTCTTCTTTCGCAAAAAGCTGTATCGCTTCCGGAAGGAAATAAAGAGCCTGCCATACCATAAGCACGATCGAGACATCATCCTTATACCTGACGTTGAAGTTCTGGCCCTGTTCTATAGCTCGCTTGAGATCTTCCCTCATGGTGATCAGAAAGGAAACGAACTGACTTCCTGCCGGTGTCAATACAGCACCTTTTCCGTTTCTTTCAAAGATCCTGAAACCTACCTCTTCTTCCAGAAGTTTTATCTGATAGGAGAAGGTAGGTTGCGAGACGAAAACATTATCCGCAGCACGGCTGAAATTCAAAGTATGGGCTAATTCTATGCAGTAATCTATCTGTTTCGTGTTCATTTTAGTTATTTAAAATTTAAATTGATTATAACATATTTCAATTGGACTATTCAATAAAGCGTTTTTATAATGAAACTGTAAACAGGAGGAAACACTTATGAATAAAACACTGATCGCCTTCTTCTCAAGGGCTGATGAAAACTACTTTGGCGGAGCAATGAGATATATCAAAGTGGGCAATACAGAAGTCGTCGTAAACCACATGAAACAGATGGTCGATGCCGATGTCTTCAAAATTGAAATGAAAGATCCTTATTCACCGGTATATATGACTTGCATTGAAGAGGCAAAAAAGGACCTTAAGGAAAACGCCAGACCGGAACTGACGCATTATCTTGACAACATCGATGATTATGACACTGTTATCCTTGCTTATCCCAACTACTGGGGGACGATGCCGATGGCGGTCGTGACATTCCTGGAAAGATATGACTTTTCAGGAAAAACGATCCTGCCGTTATGTGCTAATGAAGGAAGCGGCATGGGAAATTCAGAAAGAGACCTTAATAAATACACGCCCGGAGCAGAGATCAGAAATGGTCTATCCATCACCGGCAGCAAAGCTGCTGACTCTGATGACAAACTGGCAAAATGGCTGACGGCCAATGGATTGAAATAAAAGAAGCGGAGGAAGAAGATGGAATACCCAAAAGGATATGTCTATGAACTGATGGATCAGGGTGGTCCCACAAACAATAAGGAACCCTATTTCAAGGAAGCAGTTGAAGAGATGATGAGGGCCAGGGTCTTGTGCGCAAAAGCAAATGCCAAAATGCCGGATGATTCATCCTATATTACGCATCTGGAAGAACTGTTTGGCAGAAAGCTGGATGATGTGCGCATCCTGACACCGTTCATTTGTGATTTCGGGAACCGCGTAAAGTTTGGAAAAGGGGTATTCATCAATCACTCCGCCATCCTCTCTGCATCCGGCGGGATCGAATTTGAGGATGGTGTGATGTCTGCACCAGGGCTTAGGATCGCAAGTATCAATCACGATATGAATGAACGGCATACAATATACACCTATGGAAAAGTCCTGATCAAAAAGAATGCCTGGCTGGGCATGAACGTGACGATCTGTCCTGGTGTTACGATAGGAGAATATGCCGTGGTTGCTGCCGGAGCTGTTGTCACAAAAGATGTACCTGCTTACGCCGTTGTCGGAGGTGTGCCTGCAAAAGTGATCCGCTATCTCGATCCAAAAGAACAGAAGGAATGATGAACGAGATCGAACAGATCAAAGAACTATACCGGCAATACTGGAGATACAGCGACGATGACGGGGAGAAGCAAAGTCGTTGCGGCAGTTTACGGAGGTGGAAAAAGCACCTGGAAGTTACAGGGAGATTTCACCCTGAGAAAAGAACACGGATCCTGGAAATTCACCAGTTCCAGAGCATCCATATATTAAAGGAGGATCAATCAATGGAATACTTAACGCTAAACAATGGAATCAAATGTCCGGTCGTAGGGATCGGAACCTACATGCTGTCACCGGAAGAAGCACGCAACAGTGTTAGAGAAGCTCTCAGGATGGGCTAT
>JAFWKS010000124.1 GCA_017511325.1 Erysipelotrichaceae bacterium | reverse complement strand
GACCGGTTTTCCTTCTGTATCAAGAAAGCGCGTAAGTACGGCATTGCCGTTTTGATCATATTCCCATTCCTGTATCGCATAACCGTAATTATTCATAACCGGATCATTCAAGGCATCCAGATATTCTTCTTTGATCAGTTGCCGTTTGACATTATATGTTCTGGAAAGAACTGCGTAGCCGTTTTTCGTGTTGATCGGTCTGCCTTCAATATCAAAATAGCGGATCTCATCAACTGTGACTTTATCCCAATAGTGATAGGAACACAAAGCAAAGCCGTCTTTGTTTAAAACAGGCTTGCCTGTCCTGTCATAGTATTCATCACGTATCTTGTCATGATCATCGTTGTATACAGGCCTTACATCATATTCGGGTGTCCTTTGCCAGGTGATCCCTTTCAAAACGGCAGTCTGTCCTTCTTCCATGATGCAGCGGAAGATGATGGCAGGATTGTTTCCGGAATCAAATACGACTTTTGCGTCCAGTTCGCCATTTTCATCAAACCAGCTTCTGTAAACCGAAAGAGAGCGCAGATTTATTTCGCCGGCATAAGCATCGATGATTATCTTGCATACCGGATAATCTTTTTCATAAGGAACAGGGTCGATCTTAAGCTGATAGTTTGCCGTATATCGTCCTGCATAGAGATCTATCGTTTTGTCTGGATCATATTCGAAAGGATTTGATCCTTCTCCAAAGATCAAAGAATGTGATCCTCCGCCAAGATCCATGCTTCCATCGTCGTTGACTCTCAGGCCATTGATCCTTGCGACATCCGAAAGATCAAGATCATATTCAGCCCTGCAGAAAGCAGTCAGCTGATATCCTTCTTTCTTCAATACACTGATCACATCTTTATCATTAGTATACAGTGCGTGAGCATCCGAGATCCGTGTATAAAGAAAACCTCTTCTAAAAAAGATCAGTGAGTCCATTTTCTCATCGGTCACAACAGTAACATCTGAAAAACGCGCCAGATCTTCCCCATCAAAAGCTGACAAGCTGATCCCTTCGATCTTCTTTCGGTAAAGTTCACCAAATCGGTCAACAAAAACTCTTCCCGAACCGGCATTCAAAACTGTCTGCAGCGACTTTTTATCAGCTTCGATCAGTTTACCGTATCCTGATTCAGCCGAAGCTGCAGCGTTAAAGCCTGTTCCCATAACAAAAAGCAAGGCAAGACACGAACAGGCTGTTGCAGCAAGATGTGAAGTTTTGATTTTCTTATGACAGATTTTCGAACAGATGCAGGATCCGCCATACCTGATAAATATACAGGCTGAAGTTGTCAAAAGGATTGCCAAAGCCAGTAAATAGCCCTGCGAGTCGTTCTCTATCACGATCATTCTGAAGATTGACAGTATTTTCGGAAGAAACAGCGCAAAGACGACAGTTCCCAGAGTTTCGAGAGTCCATCGAATAAAACATTCTTTTTGATTCTCTATCATCTCATTGGGTCTGAAATTCAGATCTGCGAAAGGAAGGATCAGGAAAATATTATAGTATGGTTCAATAAAATGATGTTCAGAGAGCGAATGAAAAGCGATGATCGCCAAAACAAGCGCCATTCGTCTTCTGTCGGCCTTGATAGCTCTTGATGTAAGGAATACCCAAAGTATACAAACAAGCAGCAAAATAGCGACACCATAGAAAAGCAGGATCCGCGGATAGCTGCTGTCCACGAATTCATAATTGAGTGCAGAATATGTGCTGCCACCCGCTCCTTCCTGTCTGAAGGCATGGCCAAACAAAGAGATGCCGTTTTCATAGTACGCATCAAGTGACAGCTTTACACGTCCTGACATCAGATTATTGGCGACATAGGCGAAAGATGCGCCTTTGGCATAGCCTATCATCAAAACAGACATCAGCAGCATGAGTGCCGGAAACATAATTATGACAATGACATCGACAGTTTTCTTAAGCCAGAGAAAACTATTCTTCTTTTCGATCATCCGTTTTTCAAAAACACGATAAGATACGGCGATCAAGAATGCAATGGCACACAGTGTGCTGGTG
>JAFWKS010000123.1 GCA_017511325.1 Erysipelotrichaceae bacterium | reverse complement strand
CCCACCACTTGTCCTGTTTCATGTAATAGCCGATATAGCCCATCGGAAAAGTAAACAGTGTCCAGATGAACCAGTATCTGTAATAGGTGAAGATACCGAAACCCAGGGCAGAAAAAGGTACCTGCAAGAGGTAAACAAGCGGTTGAGAGATCAGAAAGAAAACAAAACACTTAAGAGCTGAGTCCATAGGTGATTTGCTGTTCATGATGATGATTATGCCAAACAGGATCCAGACTTCAAAGTATACGGTTATATCTTCAAAAGAAGTATTGTTTGTTACAGGAAGTATTGCCATAAGTGCCGTATATGCACCGGCTATCAGTGCAAAAATGATCAGTTTCTTCCAGGTCAGGTCGATACCACCAAACAGTTTTTTGATTTTTTCCATATTCTCTTCCTCATTCTTCAGTTTTCTATAAAATAAAAAACATATAGTACTATCGCACACCATTATAGCAGACTGTTTTATATATAACTTTCTTAAAGTGAATCAATCATTGACGAATGTCGCGACGCCATCTTTGCCTAAACCATAGACATCCATATTTTTATATACCGCTATGATAGTAAGGATAAAGGTCATGATCTCGCATAACGGGAACGAGATCCAGATGCCGTCAATGCCAAAAAGACGCGGGCAGATCAAAACTGTCAGATTCTGGAAAACGAAATTCTCCATTACTGAAAGAAAGATCGAAAGCTTGTGTCTTCCCAGTACGTTGGCGAAATCCTGGACCAGGACATTATAGCCAAAAAAGAGCAGTGCCAGAGGATAGATATAGAATCCTCTTAAAGCCATCGTTCTGATCTGCGGCAATGATGTATCTGTCAGATAAAGATCAAGAACGATATTCTTGCCAAAGAAGATGATCGCAAACAGGATGCTCATCAGGATTGTTACAAGCATGACTGACTGTCTGCAGATCCTTGAGAGCTTCTTGGCATTCTTCTCACCATAAGCGTAACCGACCAGCGGTGAAAGTGATCCGACCAATCCGAAGAATGAATTCATGAATATGAAAGTGGCGTTGGATACGATCGTATGAGCAGCCACGACTTTTTCCTGCCCGATAGAAAGAAGCACCTGATTGCTTATAAAGCTGCCGATAGATACGGCCAGTGATGTAACAAACTGCATCCTGCCGTATTTGAACACGGTCTTGCACAGTTCCCAGACTTTATCGTTCATTCTGGCAAAGCAGATCTCGTGTTTCTTGTTTGCATAGAATATTACACCCAGCAGGCATACAAGGATATTGCCTATTACATTGGCATACGCGGCACCGACGATGCCTGTATCAAGCCTGACGATAAACAGATAATCAAAAAAGAACTGACAGAAGATGTTTATCGTAGAGGAATACATCGACCACTTAGGTTTGCCTGCGACCACATAGCAGCTGTTGAATACATAGCTGACAAGGATGAGCGGGATATAGAAACGCGAGATCGTGAAATAGCTGCTTGCATAAGGCAAGAGGATCTCAGTCTCGCCAAGCAACAGCAGGATCTCTTTCTTAAAGAAAAGCAGGATCAGTAAGAACAGAACGCCGACTCCAAAGGCCACGATCGCCATCGTCGTGAAATCACGCTTTGCTTCTTCGGTTTTCCCCTCACCCATTTTTATTGAACATACAGTTGAAACGGCTGAGAAGACCATTCCGATCGCATCGATAAACATGAACCACGGAAGCGCAACAGAAAAAGCAGCCAAGGCATCCTGACCGCAGTATCTTGATACGAACAGTGCATCATCCAGTGTTGACAGAAAGGATACGAGAAGTCTTGTTATTACCGGAGCAGATACAAATCCGATGAGCTGCCCCAGAGAGAAATCCTTTCCGATCGTACTGGTCTTTACTTCACTCATATTAGCGATTTTATAATAATAGATTTTAATAGTCAAAAAATACAGCCGGTATCTTCCGGCTGTATTAGTAAAGCAGATCAAAAATAAATAATTACAGATTTTCTATAAGCTGTTCAAGCAGATTTCCTTCATAGCTTTCGATCAGGCCATCATCGGCACGATTAGCCAGTTCAGGATCCATCGGCATTTTTGCAGCTACTTTAAGACCGTACTTTTCAGCGATCTCTTCCGTGACATCATTCTTATAGATACTGATCTCATGACCGCACTGATCGCACTTGATGTATGCCATGTTTTCAACAAGACCGGCGATCGGTTTATTGACAGTCTTTGCCATGTTTATGGCCTTGCCTACGACCATCGAAACCAGTTTCGATGGAGTCGTTACCATGACGAATTCATCGACCGGGATCTGCTGAATGACCGAAATAGCGATATCCGATGTTCCAGGAGGCATATCGATCAGCAAATAATCGAGTTCGCCCCAATGAACTTCCGTATAGAACTGTTTGATCAGACCGCCTAAGATCGGTCCTCTCCACAGCACTGCATCATCTTCGTTTTCCAACATCATATTGATCGATACGGCCTTGATGCCTAAAGGTGTTTCAGCCGGGAAGATACCTTCCTCATCGCCATACAGCTGGCTATTAAGACCAAACATTTTTGGAATACTAGGTCCGGTAATATCCGCATCCATGATTCCGACTCTGTAACCTTTTCTGGTCAGTTCAACTGCCAGCATTGCCGATACCATCGACTTTCCTACACCGCCTTTGCCGGAAAGAACGCCGACGATCTTATTTATTTTAGTATCACTTGTGGGAGTGATCGGTTCCTGTACTCTTGAAGAACAGTCCTGCGAACAGCTACCACAGTTTCCATTACAATCAGCCATTTGCTCTACCTCCATGAAATATATTAACACATGTTAAAATCAAAGTATGAAAATTGGCATCTCTGCCTGTCTGCTCGGATATAGATACCGCTATGACGGAAGTCACCGAAAAAACAAAGAACTCATCAAACTGCTTAATAAACACGAGCTGATCCCGATCTGTCCTGAATTCAGTGCCGGTTTTCCGATACCTCATGATCCTATCGAATTAAAGGACGAAAAGGCGTTCTTTATCAATGGAACAGATGTATCCGACTAGCTGATGAAGGGATGTCATATCTGTTTTGAAAAGATCAGGGATTGCGATCTCATCATCCTTAAAGGCAAGTCTCCTTCCTGCGGATATAAAAAAATCTATGACGGTTCCTTTTCAGGAAAGCTCATAGATGGAAATGGAATGTTTACTTCGATCTGTCTTAAAAACGATCTCAAAGTCTTCAGCGACGAGGATATCGAGTGTATCAAAGGATATGTTGATCGAGAAATCTGGCACAGCCGTCTTCATCGTTGTCATATTCCGTAATATAATCTGCACAGGCCTTGCAGTCAGCGGAGCCGTTCTTCAGACAGACTCCCGTTCCTGCCGCCAGCAGCATTTCATTGTCATTGCTCATATCGCCAAAAGCTGCGACATTTTTAAGATCAATCATGTGATCATCGCAATAGGCTTTCAGAGCGTT
>JAFWKS010000122.1 GCA_017511325.1 Erysipelotrichaceae bacterium | reverse complement strand
TTTTTATTTACTTCACGGTTATTGATCTTATATCTTAACTCCTGCATCCTTTCATAGATAGAATCCGCATCCTTGATCATAGTCTCTATTTCATAGGCGTCACACCTTAAAGAGAAATAGGAAACATAATAGTATTCAGGATGATATACCTTGAACCAGGCGACACGTACCGCCATGATGCAATAAGCTACAGCGTGTGCCTTTGGGAACATGTATTTGATCTTCTTGCAGGAATTTATATACCAGGCTGGCACATCATGGGCCAGCATCTTTGATTCTTCGCTTTCAGTTAGACCTTTGCCTTTACGGACATGTTCCATGATGTTGAAAGCATCAAGAGGCTCAAGCTGATGAGAGAGCAGATAGGACATGATATCGTCACGACAACCGATGACGTCAGACAGCTGTATGCCGCTTCTGATCAGATCTTGCGCATTGCCTCTCCAGACATCGGTACCGTGTGAAAGACCTGAGATCTGTACAAGTTCAGAAAAAACTTTAGGTTTTGTCTCTTCGATCGTGTTTCTGGTGTTGAGTGTTCCAAATTCCGGAAGACCGCATGCTCCGGTCTTTTCCTGATAATTGGGATTAGTTATATTAAGAGCTTTCGATGAATAGAACAAAGACAGTACTTTTTCATCATTCATCGGGATCGTTTTGACATCGATTCCGGAAATGTTCTCAAACAGTCTCATCGCTGTCGGATCAACATGACCAAGGATATCGAATTTGAGCAGATTGTCTGAGAAATCATGATATTCAAAATGGGTCGATCTCCAGGCTGCATCCTTATCGTTGGCCGGATACTGGATCGGAGTGACATCTTCGATCTCCATATCATCCGGAAGTACGACGATACCACCAGCGTGCTGACCGGTAGTACGTTTGACGCCTTCGCATCCAGATGCCAGACGCTGTCTTTGAGCTCTGGACATATTGGTGATATCTTTTTCTTCGCAATATCCTGAAACATAACCGAAAGCAGTCTTTTCAGCAACGGTCGAAATAGTACCGGCTCTAAAGACGTTCTCTTCACCGAATATCTCTCTGGTGAAGAGATGGGCCTTAGGCTGATAGTCACCCGAGAAGTTAAGGTCAATATCCGGGATCTTATCTCCTTCAAAGCCCAGAAATGTTTCAAAAGGAATATTCTGCCCGTCTCCGATCATCTTCGATCCGCAATCAGGACAGTTCTTATCAGGAAGGTCGTATCCTGAGGCGACATCCTTCATCCAGATCAGCTTGTGACATTTAGGGCAGATATAGTGCGGAGGAAGCGGGTTGACTTCTGTAATATCCGAAAAAGTCGCAACCAGAGAAGAACCAACCGATCCTCTTGATCCAACTATATAGCCATCATCATTGGATCTTTTGACCATCAGATGACATACGAAATATATAACGCCGTAACCATTGGATATAATCGAATGAAGTTCCTTCTCGAGACGTTCTTCTATGAACTCTGGAAGTTTTTCTCCATAAAGCCTGTGCGCATTGTAATATACGAATTCTCTTAAATATTCATCCGCATTGATAACATCATGTCTTTTTGTGAATGGTTCTTCAATGATGTTGCATTTTCTGGCAACAGCTATCGCATCATCGATCTTTGGAGGCTTGAGTTCATCAGAAAACGGTTTTACGTTGTCACACATGTCCAGGATCTTATTGGTATTGTTTATGACCATATCTTTGATCAGCTTATCATCATTCAGCCATGCGAAAGCATTGAGCATCTCCGCTGTGTTCAAATAACGCTGATCAGGAGTGATCTGTCTTGCTCGTTTTTCTTTATCGTAAATGTATAGAGGATGATGAACACCACCGATCGCCTGAGCACTTATATAGACATCTCTTAAGATCTTTTCTTCCTTCCTTACATAGTGAACATCCCCTGTCGCA
>JAFWKS010000121.1 GCA_017511325.1 Erysipelotrichaceae bacterium | reverse complement strand
ATATGACATCGGCTGATAATCGCCTGTCGTTCCGACTTTCAGAACTTTTCGCTCATGTATGGCCTTTAAAACAGAATCTTCTTTACTGGTATCCTGACTTTCCTTTTTCCCGCTGCAGCCCGTCAAAAGGCAAAGCAGCATAGTCAGCACGACGAACAGGTTTTTCAATTCTTTCTTCATCATATATAATCTCCGTTTCACACTGTCTTATTCAACAGTTCTTTATTCATATAATAATCATTGATCTGATTGTCAAAAGTCTGATCCGTGATCGGATCGATAAAAAGCTGACATATTTCGATGTAGTCTTTTTCTACAGGCATGAAGCCGCATTTCTTAAGAAGTGCATTGCTTGGGATGTTTTCCTGCAGACAGCTTGCGTACAGTGTTGAACATGAAAGCACGCCGTCCTTATGTTCGAGTCCTTCATTAAGTATCTTCTTGCATAAAAGAGATAATGTTTCATACCCGAAACCTTTTCTGCGCTCATCTTTATCAATATAGATCTCCGGTTCATAGCCATCTTTATTCTTAAAAAATCCCGTATATCCGATCAGCTTGTCCTCATCCTTTTTATATAAAAGATACATATGCTTAGCGCTGTCGTCCAGCAGCATCTTCAAGGCAGTTTCATGAAAATCAAAACCTGCAAAAATACGGAAGTCCTTGCCGTTTCTTATTATGCCAGCAAGCTTTTTCAGGTCTTCATTTGAATATGTATCGCTTAATAGCAGGTTCTCGCTTTGAATGTTCATAATATTTACCCTGTATGTTTCCTTGTATATAATAAATTATACTTTTCGGGATTGTATTATAAAATCGTCCGATCTATTAAAAAGTGAACCTCCTTGTCGGAATCATTCCGTCAACAGCGGTCCACTTCAAGTGATTTTTTATCTTGCTTCTTTCATTTTTTTCTTCTTCTGATACATGTCCTGATCAGCTCTTCTGAATACATCATCCACACTGTTATCCAGTTTCGGATCATATAATGCATAGCCTATAGAAGCGCTGACTTTTTCCCATGGCTCAAGATCTTCCTGTTTCAGGGCACCCAGACGTTCGTGGAATTCAGTCGTCAATGCATCTATCTTGTCATAATCGTTATTCTTCAGTATGATGGCAAATTCATCACCACCGATCCTGAATACCGGCGAATGCAGGAAGACTTCGCAGATGATCTTGGAGATCGTGACGATGCTGATATTACCGCAGTCATGACCATAGTTATCATTTATGAACTTAAGGCCATTGAGATCGACGATCGCGATACCGAATTCCCTTTTGCCTGCCTTGAATTCATTTCTCAGTTTCGCTTCTTCCTGGTCATATGCCAGTTTATTTCTAATGCCTGTCAGGCTATCCTTGTGGGCAAGTTCATTCATTTCATCAGCTTCCTGTTTTGTAGAACTCAGCTGTTTTCTGGTCTTGTCCAGGTTTTCAATGTAATTATCGATATCCTTTTCCATCTGAACCATGGATCGGTGCAGAGTCTCGATCTCGTCACCTGTCTTGATGTCCAGTTCATTGAATGAAGCCTTCTCTCTGCTTTGAGAACTGCGGTATTTCAAAGCAGCTTCCGAAAGCATATTCAAAGGTTTTACTATCGAACTGTCAATCATCCTTATAGTTATAAAGCAGATCGCAAATGTCATGAGGATCAGGATGAAAGCCAGGGAGGTTATAAAGTTCTGCTGTTCCTTCCTTATATCATCCATCGTAACATCTACAGCAGCATAGCAGACCAGTTCCCCATTGCTGTTGTATACAGGAGCAGCCGAGGTGACCAGCCAGCCGTATTCTTCGGTATTGGTGATGTATGCCGGGAATCCGAGATCGTGATTATCTATTATGCCGTAATTGACTTCATACAGAGGATCAAAACAGCCAGGAGGACATTCATCTTCCAGAGCTGCATCAACGATATAGATGAACTGCTTATTGTCAAATTCGACATTGATCAGATAAATACAGTCTACACTGTTAACTTCCTGAAGAGACCTCAGCTGTTTAAGCAGCAGCTTGAATTCTTCAGTATCACGCAGATGTTCGTATTTTGCGACATATGCATCAAATTCCGGTGTGCCCCATTCTTCCGAACCAACTTTGTCATCTATTGAATAATAGATGGACATCAGCTCCTTCGTGAGTTTCTCAGCTGCATTGGCATCTATCACTCTGGCAACAGTAGCCGCGATCTCATTCGTGCGGTTCTGATAACTCTCATCCACCATCTTGGTAATTGTTCTTGAACTGGCAAACAAAGCAACGCCACTTAGAATAGTTGCGAATATGACTATGAGGATGATGATTTTCTTTTTAATGTTCAGTTTAAGGTTCATAATTTGTATCTTTGCT
>JAFWKS010000120.1 GCA_017511325.1 Erysipelotrichaceae bacterium | reverse complement strand
GCTTTCTGTAAAGCGTTTAACTGATCAGCAAGGTTCTGGATCGGATTAAAGAACTTTGACATATACAGATAGAAAGCTACGATCTCGCCAGCTGAAAGCTGATACTTAACGCCTAAGACAAAGCACAAAGCGATCGAAGCGTTATAGATAAAGGATATCAGCGGTCTATAGACTCCGAAGGCTTTGATGACGTTGAAGCGCTGATGCATGACATCGTTGTTTTTGACGGCGAACTGTTCATCCTTGGTCTTTTCCTGATTGAAGATCTGGGTAAGTTTCATACCGGAGAGATTCTCGGAAAGGAAGGTGTTCATATCGGAGATAGCCGCTCTTTCCTTACGGAAGAATTCCTTGATCGTCCTGGAGAAGATATAGGAGATCACAAAGACGAGCACAACTACGCCAAGAAGCGAAGCAGAAAGTGACGGCGATATATAGAACATGATCGCATAGACTCCGATCAAAGTCGTAAGGTCTCTTAAGATCCTTACAAAGACACCGGTAAACAGATCCGACATCGACGCTGTATAGGAAGTTACTCTTGTGACCAGGGAACCGACAGGCATCTCAGTGAACTGATTAAGGGACATGTTTTCAATATGTTCAAAGATCTCATTGCGCAGTCTGTAGACGATACGCTGGCCGCTTCTTTGCAGGATCATCGATTCTACATACAGGAAGAACTGGTTCAGACATATGATCACAAACGACAGTATCACCAGATTGATAATCAGTTTGATATTGATATTATATTCTACCAGCAGGTCAGTGATCTTGCTGGTGAATAATGGCGATATGGAATCAAGCAGAACATTGATCGCGAGTATGAACAAAGACAGGATGAACCATCCCTTTTCTTTTGAGATATACTTAAGCGTTCTTCTGATGATGACGCTTAAGGGCAGCTTATGATCGCCTTTTAGTTTTTCGAGTTCTTCATTCATCAGAGTTCACTCTCCAGTTTCTGCAGATAGACCATCTTCTGGTATGTCGGAGAAATCTTCAGCAGATTTTCCGGTGTATCAAAAGCTTCGACTGTTCCTTCCTTGAGGACAAGTATCTTGTCAAGATGCGATACGGTTGAAACACGTGAAGCGATTATGATCGTAGTCTTGCCTTTGCGCTTTTCACTGATATTGTTCAGGATTGTTTCCTCAGTTTTCATATCGACAGCGGATACTGAATCATCCATGATCATGATCGGGGCATCCTTGATGTATGCTCGGGCGATAGAGATACGCTGTTTCTGTCCGCCTGAAAGGGTCACGCCTCTTTCACCGGTCAAGGTCTCATAGCCTTCAGAGAAACCAAGGATATTGTCATCGACATCCGCAAACTTGGCAGCCTGTCTGATCGCCTCCATCTCGGCGCCTGACTTAGCAAATGAGATGTTGTTTCTGATATTGTCCGAAAACAGGAAGTTGTCCTGTGGCACATAGGCTATGTTGTCTCTGAGACTTGTGATATCGATATCCATCAGATCCACATCATCAACAAAGATCGTTCCTCTTTCGATATTGTATAGATGCAGCAATGAATTGACCAAAGTCGTCTTTCCTGAACCGATCTTGCCTACAACACCGATCATTTCTCCTGGCTGTATCTCAAAAGAAACATCATGGAGTGAATGCGTATTGCCATCCGGATAAGCAAATGAGAAATGCGAGAAGTTTATCTTTCCCTTGCAGTCAGCAAGCACGACAGCATTTTCAGAATTGTGTATCTCTTCATCTTCATCAAGAAAACGATAGATCCTTTCCGAAGATGTCTTGAATCTCGAATGCATCTGCAGGATCTGTCCCATGGCGATCATCGGCCAGATCAGAGTATCGACATAACCGATAAAAACGATCAGTTTAGCAGCAGTGATACTGATGGAATGGCCAAGCAGTACTACAGCATTGCCGGTCATATTCCTATAGACAAAATATGAACCAAGTCCCAGCAGCATGGTCATCGTGATGCCGATGATCATTTCGATATAGACATCGAATTTTATTGACAGACGGGCAAATTCCAGATTGCTGTCAGAATTGTCCTTGGCGACCTTGGAAAAGGCCTTGAGTTCCTGAGCTTCTTTAACGAAAGCCTTGATGACTCTGATACCTGTAAAAGTCTCCTGCGTAAAATCGTAGAGCCTGTCATACTGTTTCTGTCTTTCTTCCCATTTTTCAGACATGACTTTCTCGACCCGGTTGCCCCAGATGATCAGTGCCAGCATCGGTATGATCGCAATGATGCTTAGGATGATATCCAGTCTCACCATCTTGTATATGGAAATTACCGAAAGGAAGATCGCATCGACCATCATGATCGTACCCCAGCCGATGAATTCTTCTACTGCTTCAACATCGGAAGAGAACCATGACATGATCGTGCCGATCTTGTTTTCGTGGTAATAACGCTGAGACAAACGCTCAGCCTTGTTGAACATATCGTGTCTGATATCTGCTTCGATCCTGCTGGCCGCCTGCATGATACCGTATCTTAAAAGACATCTGCCAATCATCAGGACCGTTGCCACGATCATGATTCTTTTCACGAAATGAGATATATCTGTGAGCGAAACACTGCTGAAGGTGGAAACGATGTCGACCATCTCACCTAAAAATTCAGGCACAAAGGTCTGAACAACATCCACCATGATGTCAGCGAGGATACCGATGATAAATAGACCGATATACTTGCCGTAATAGTCTTTTACGATACTTCTTTTCTTCATAGGAAATCTATGTATGATTATAGCACTAATACTTATTTCTTATATAAAAGCAGAAACAGCTTTACTGTTTCCACTATTAAGTGATCCTATTTTTCTTCGCGTTCGAGGTTGTCGATCATTTTATCAAGAACAGCTACAAATGTTTCCAGTTCTTCCATCCCGATCCCTTCAACGATCTTATCATCAAGAGTTGCCAGCTTTTCTTCAAGATATTTTCTGCCCTCAATAGCCAGTTTAGTCGGAACGATATAGTTCTTTCTTTTATCATCATCACCTTTGATCCTTCTGACCATATCTTTCTCGACCAGCGAATCGATACTGCCGGTAATTGAAGACTTCTTCAGCTGGGTCTTTGCTTCCAGATCTTTCTGAATGGCTTTTTCATGGCACATCAGATAATTGAGGATCTGCAGCTGCGTCTGATTCAATCCTCTTCTGGTAGTATCGTTCTCTTCAAGATATTTATTTATCCTGTTTGCCAGTCTGCGCATTTTTTTGCCAATGTTTCTTCTCATAATGCCGCCTCCAATAATTAGTTCGCTAACTAATTATTTATTTTAGTACTATTTATGCTGTTATGTCCATTAAAAAAGATTCAGACATGCTGAATCTTTTACTTGATCAATAGATTCTATTTTTTCTTGCCCTGATTGGCAACAGCTTCCATAGCAGCTTTCAGAGCTTCCTGGTCGCCCAGATAATAGTGACCTGTTACATT
>JAFWKS010000119.1 GCA_017511325.1 Erysipelotrichaceae bacterium | reverse complement strand
TATCGAGTTTTCCCTAAATTATTTTGACCGTTATGCAAGATATTTCATGATCCTCAACTCTCATGGCCTTCTCAGTATTCTGATCGATGCGGTCAATGAATATATGATCAAGAATATCCTGCCAAGAAAAAAACTGCACATGTATGAGCTTTATGCCTATGCAGGCGCATTGCTTAATTCCTTTCTGAAATGGGAAGAAGACGGCAAGAAAGAGAGTGCTCATAATGTGGCACAGATGATATATCGTCTATTCAACAATAACGAAGAATGATCGAGAATCGATGTTATGAAAGGCTTTTCATTTGTGAAAAAGTATTTTTTGACGTGTTTTTATCACAAAATTAAGTTTAAAAATAAAAAATGAGTGATAAAATATGCAAGTATGAATTCCGGAAATATTAAAAACTGGCTGAAGAGCCATGGCAAAAATGTCCTGATAGATCTATCCGTTTTTTTCTTTATACTGCTGTATTTTGAAATGATCCTGTATTATCAGCTTCATTCATCATTGCAGGGTTTTACAGTCTGGAACGTTCTGTTTCTGATACCTGTAGCTTTTGTTTTGACAAGTCTGGCTGGATGGTTTTCCGATAAGAAGGTATTAAACGGACTTATCAGTACTGTTCTGGTATTTATTGTCTCTTTATTCTATATAGTGGATCTGATCTACTACAAGACTTTCGGCTCACTGCTTTCCGCATCGATGCTTTCAGCTGGAGGGAATGCTGTGACCAATTTCTGGTGGAGCATCACCAATACGCTGTCAGAGAACGCATTTACTATCTTTTTGCTGGAGATACCGACAGTTTTGTTGCTTATAGCTGCATTCATTCAAAGAAAGATGAATGTCCATCACAGCATTATCGATAGAGTTGCGCTCTTTGCATTGTCATTCATGATCTGGCTGCTGGTCGTTTCTTTGCTGCCGATCACCGGCAAGGCTGATCACAGTGCCTATGGCGCATATCATTCCCGCTATGTCGATACCGATACAGCATCAAAAAAACTTGGTGTTCTTCCTAACTTCATAGTTGAACTTAGATGTTCGCTTTTTGGTTCAGATGACTCCGACAGTACTCTGGAAGCTATCAATGAAATATCGGCTGAGGAAGAAGAGATAAAAGAAGAGGAAGAAGAACCAGTCAAGATCTCTTACAACGAATATGAGAGTCTTGACTTCAAAGCGTTAAGCGAGAAAACAGATGATGATTCGATAAGGTCGCTTTGTGAATATCTTGACAGTGTCAATCCAACCATGAAGAACGATTATACCGGTATGTTCGAGGGATATAATCTCATCTACATATGTGCCGAATCTTTCTCAAGTCTGGCGATCGACAAAAACATCACTCCGACTTTATATAAAATGGCCAATAACGGCATTGTTTTAGAGAACTATTACAATTCCTTCAAAAATGTCACGACCAACGGTGAATACGCCTTTCTTACAGGCGTATGGCCTGATGTGGCCAGATCCTACACAAACGGTGGCGCAGTAACCGGTACGATGGGACAGTCTATCGACAACAATATGAGCACAGCTTTAGGAAATATGTTCAACATGAATGAAAGCATTCAAAGCAGAGGCTATCACAATTACTATGGCTCTTATTATGGAAGGAATCGGACTCTTCCTAACATGGGCTTTGATTGCCAGTTTATGAATGACGGTATGTCTTTCACATATTCGTGGCCGGCTTCCGATCTGGAGATGATGGAACAGTCTGTCGACGATTACATAAACGATGATCTATTCTGCACATACTACATGACTTTCTCAGGCCATGGCAACTACACAACCGACAACATCATGGTCTATAAGAATATCGACTATGTAGACAGCATGATCGACAAAGACCTTCCTGTAAGTGCTATCGGTTATCTTTCGTGCAACTATGAACTTGAAAAGGCGATGACCTATCTGCTGGAAAGGCTTGAAGAAGCAGGTGTTTTAGACAGGACTGTCATCGTTTTGGCAGGAGATCACTATCCTTACTATCTTAGCGAATCAGGTTATGAAGCTTTAAGCGGCAAATCATATGATGAAGATTTCGATTGTTTTAAATCCACCTGTATCATCTACAATTCAGCAATAAGGCAGCCGATAAAAGTCGATACGCCTTGCTGTAACGTAGATATCATCCCGACAATCTACAATCTTTTCGGTATCGATTATGATTCTAGGCTCTATGCCGGAACCGACATTTTCGGCAATGGAACTCACATTGCCCAGCTTTACAACAAGTCTTTCATCACCGATCTTCTTAAATACAACTTTGCGACCGGTGAAGTTACCTGGTTAGTTGATATTGATGGCTATGATGAAGATTATTTGGATCGCTATCTGGAGAAGATGATCAGCACGGTCAAAAACCGCTATGCCATGTCTATAACTATTGAAAAAAGTGATTTCTACGACTTTGTCCTGAATAATATGAATGACTAAAAAAGTTTTAGTCATTTTTTTTGTTTATAGTTTGTTATTTATGGTCGAGATAATGAGGATCCAGAAAGAATTGAACGAAACCCTGGCTAAACAAAAAGAACTGGAGAAGAAGAATAAAGAGCTGGAAGAAAGAACGGGCTCTGATGAAAAACGATCATAGTTTTTTAATGATCGGACCCTGCAGTTCTCTTTTCATGTAGGCGTTGGGATCTTTCAGCAAGGTTGCATATAGGCAGTTTGCTTTCCATTCCATGGTTTTGTATGGTTCAGGAATGTTCTTGAATTGTGTAACGATATTTACATTCTCTTTTATCTGTTTGAGATATTGCTGACCTTTTTTGTTGAAGCCCAATACTCTGACATAGTCATTATCCGGAAGATGAGCAACATCTTCTTTTTTTATCTGGTTGGCAATATGCATAAGTATCCTTTGGACCCTGGATCTTGTATATCGTCTTGAAACTGATGCCGTGATGAAATCGTCATAATTATCATATTTATAGGCGTTGTCTTTAAGAAGGTTT
>JAFWKS010000118.1 GCA_017511325.1 Erysipelotrichaceae bacterium | reverse complement strand
TGCATACTGAATCTTCACAACAAAGAAGCACTTAGGAAAATTCCTGCAGATCTGGATATCCTGTTCGTATCGGGACAGGATGATCCGGTCGGATCTTTCGGCAGGGAAGTTGAGTATTCAATAAAGACTTTGGAAGATGTCGGACTTAAAAAGATCAAGTGTAAGCTCTATCCTGAAGATCGTCATGAGATCCTCAACGAGCTTGATAAACAAGATGTGTACGAAGACCTGTACAAGTGGATGGAGACTAAGGAAATATAGGATGGAAACATCCTTTTTCAATGGCTAATATTATATAATTATCTCGATAGGAGCACGTATGTTAATTTATATTGTTATCGCATTGACTGTCCAGCTGTTTGGCGTCTATAGAGCTATGAAAGTCAGGAATGACTATCAGGCATTTTCTGCGATCCTGACAGTAACATCATCTGTCTGTATCGGTATTCTTACTTTCCCGTATTTCCTGCTTTTTGGTGATGACATGTTCATCACCATTCTGCATACGTTCAAATATGGTATCTCATCAGTCGGGCTCAGCGTTGATGGGGATATCGTTGCTGCACTTAATCTTCAGGGCGTGGAGAAGATCATCTATACTCTCTATCTGTATTCACTGTATCTGGTCGGGCCTGTAAGCGCATCGATCTTCATCGTCAGCTTCTCCAGGTCGATAGTAAGATTCTTCAGGATGCTGGGGTATAAGAGAGTCCATGTTTTCTCAACGCTTGATGAACGTTCTCTAGCGATCTATGAAAGCATCGTTGAGACAGGTGAAAAACAGGTCGCTGTTTTCTGCAGTTGCAGCAATGACTATGACGAACTGGAAAAAAAGGCCCGTGGTCTTCACGGTTTCCTGATTGAAAAGGACATCACTTCCTTCAAGATAAACAAGCGTAAAAAATATGAATTCTATGTGCTCGATGATGATGAATATGACTGTCTGAACAAGACTTCCAAACTTTGCAAGCATCTTCTTGAATCCAAGAACTATAGTAAAGAAAACGTCATCGTCAGATTCCTGGTCAGTGAAGACAACATTGAACTGATAAGAAACATGGATGAACGCTATGGCAAGGATGTCTATCTGCGCCACATCGATGAAAACAACACTCTGGCTGTCGATATTCTGATGAAACACAAGGATTTCCTTACCAGCAAGAATCGCCGGTCGATCTTCCTGTTTGGTTCAGATGGTCTTGTCAAAGCCATCTTCAGCAATCTGCTCTGTCTGCTCAACCAGCCGGATTCTTCATATGACATTCACGTCTTTGACGATGATGTCAGAACGATGGCCGAAAGCATCAAGGCCAATTCTCCGGAGATCCTCAATCTGGATTTTGAAAGATATTTTTCTCAGCGTCTTGAGCCGCAAGCCAACTACAGCGTGCACTTTCATGAAATAGATGAAAATGATTCTGAATTCCCGGGATACGTTGAAGAGATCGTCAGACCTGATCTGATCTTTGTCTGTGAAGATGATGATCACAGAAACTTCATCATCAGCGAAAACCTGAAACGTCTTTATGCCTTCAGGGATAAAGAACTTAAATATCCTAAGATCATCTGCCTGATGAGAAGTCCTCAGCTGTTCAACCTGATCGAAGACAAGTCGATCGAATTCTTCGGCAGCTATGATGACATTTATGATTATGACAAACTGATCAATCCGCAGATCGAAAGAGCAGCTAAACGCGCTCATCTTTCCTATCTCGGTGATGATTCTTTATATAAAGACGCTAAAGAACAGGAAAGACTGCTTGATGAGACCGGTTTCTATGAGTATGCCAATCAGCATTCATCTTTCAATGTTGCATTGGGCCTTAATTATCATTTGGCTTACATCCTCAATCAGAACAAGGAGAACGAAAAAGGCAGCGAATTCATCAAACACTGGCTGTCTGACCGTCTCAATATGGCGTCCCTTGCAAGAAGCGAACATGAACGCTGGAATGCTTATGAAAGACTTCAGGGCTATCGTACAGTCTCTGATGAACAGCTGGAGACGATGTTTAAAAACTATAAAGGCGGAAGCATAAAAGACAATAATCTGCTTCTGCATCCGGCTATAGTCGAATATGAAGAGCTTCAGATAAGAGAAGAAAAAGTCGATGCACTGTATAAAAAGTATGGTATCGACCGCAAATCAAGATACGTGCAGCTGGATAAGGATATCCTCAGAAAGATCCTGGTCATTCTGGAATATGAGTAGTGTACATTACGACGGGTTTATTTCCTATCGTCACAATAAAAGAGATACGGCTGTTGCCATCGAGGTCCAGCATTCCCTGGAACATTTTCATATTCCTAAGGCCATTAAAGAGAAATATCATAAGGAAAGATTTGAAAGGATCTTCAGAGACGAAGAAGAACTCAATACCGGGGCCGATCTGGCTAAGAAGATCGAAGATGCCCTGAATGATTCTGACTATCTGATAATCATCTGTTCAAACGAATATACAAAATCAAAATGGTGTCTTTTGGAAGTTGAAACTTTTTTGAAGAACCATGATCCTGATCATGTCCTGTGTGTTCTGTCTGAAGGCGAACCACCGGCGATCTTCCCGGAAGTTCTTCTTAAAAAAGGAGAACCGCTGGCTTGCGATTACCGTATGGATTTCAAAGAGGCCAAAAGGAATCAGCTTCCTAAACTGGCTTCAACGATGATCGGCTGTACCTATGATGAACTGGTAATGAGGCAGGAGAAGTACCGCCGTAAAAGACTGTTCATCTTGATTTCGATCATTGCGACTCTGGCACTGATCGCAATATCCTATCTGCTTTATTCAAATGCCAGGATCAGAGAAAACTACAACAACACTCTCATAAATGAATCTAAGATCCTGGCCAAGGAATCATTGGATTATTTTGATCAGAAAGATCGCTATAATGCGATCTCAAAGGCCTTGGAAGCCTTGCCTAACGAAGACTTCGACCGCCCGATAACTGACGAAGCACAGTTCTCCCTTTCGAGAGCCACCTATGCATATCAGATGACAAAATACTGTACCGAAGTCGGACGCATCGAAAGCTTCAGCAAGGTCGTTGAATATTTCATTTCTTTAGACGGTAAATATCTGGTCTATCTTGATGAAAGCAAAACGGTTCATACACATGACATAAAAAACGATAAAGAAGTTTGCAGTTTCCGTTTTGCTTCAGGTGATATATCAAATATCCACGAAGGGAAATATGGGGAAGTTGTTGCCTGCGGAGGTAGCAAAGTATATGCCTATGATTATCTTAAAGCCTTAGAAAAATGGTCTTTGCCTTTAAAGCATTACAATGTCCTGATCAGCCATTCCAGCAAGGATGGCAAGCTAATCGGTGTCAGTGATGCGGATGTTATGAAGATCGTCAATGTTGATGGCGAGTCACTTAAAGAATTAAAGCTTCCTGAAGATTATGATGGCTATATCAGGGATTTTGTCTGGGCAGCTGATGACAGCATGATCGCTGTCTACACCAGAGATTCATCCTACAATTACAAGACCGGTATCTTTGACCTGAACACGGAGAAGTTCACTTCGTTTGACGAACTTCTAAACGGCGTTCTGTATATGGAGTTTTTGGAAGATAATACTCTTTATGTATTGGAAGATAAAAGGAACGATTATTCGTCAATGATCCGCAACGTTGAGACCAACATCGTTTCCAACTATGTCCTGCATGCCTACAAAGATAGCAAGGAGATCTATGAACTCGCCTTGGAAACAAACGGCTTGTTCGATGAGATCAAGGTCATATCTAAAGATGAAGATACGATTCTCGTTTTCAGCAATCAGATATACCTTATTGATCAAAAGGGCAATATCAAAGATACATATAATGTAAAAGAAACGATCTCCAAAGTATTCTACAGTACCGCAGACAACATTCACATCTCCTGCAGCAATGGCTATGTCGGTGATCTTTTCTATGAAGACGGTCACTCGGTTCTGATCAAGAATTTCCCGGAAGCATATGATGAGATCCTTACGACAATCAACACTGACATTGGAGGACTAAACTTCTATGTACTTAAAGATGGTGAGATCATGGTCTTTGAAAATGCCTATGATGATTCTCTGATCTGTTTTGAAGGAGTTTCTTTCAACTTCAACATTCAGGAAAAAGTCATCGACTCCAATCTGATGATGATAAAAGCTGATGATTTGATCTGTTTTGCCGATCTGAATGATAAGAAAGTCGTATCATCGTACGTCATGGATGAAAATGCCTATTATCATCTTCTCGATCTTGATGGTCCTGTTGGCTATGCATTGAAAAACGAAAGCGGAAAAAAGAGCGTCTTGCTTGCTATTGATTCATCAAACGGACAGCTAATAGAATCACATGATCTTAATATGATCGATTTCTATGAGAGCCAGGGTATCTTTACTTTTCCTTTGAATCTGAATGAGTCGATCTTCTT
>JAFWKS010000117.1 GCA_017511325.1 Erysipelotrichaceae bacterium | reverse complement strand
GCCGTAGATTATGCTGACGGATATGATGTCGTCATCGCTTCCAGGCTGGCTGAAGCCTTAGACATGGAAGTGCAGATTGTCAAGACCGACTGGGATTCACTCATTCCTTCACTTAATGCCGGTGCGATTGACTGCATCATTGCAGGTATGACTGAAACTCCGGAAAGAGCTGAAGCTGTAAGTTTTACAACTCCATACTATGAATCAGATATGGTCGTCATCGTCAGAGCTGATTCAGATCTGGTAAACATCACTTCTATCCAGGAATTAACCGGAAGAAATGTCTTAGGTCAGATCAATACTACTTATGATGATGTCATCGATCAGATCGAAGGTGTCAATCATATGACTCCGCTTGCCACATATCCAAGAATGATCCTGTCTTTACAGTCGGGCGAAGCTGACGCGATCACTGCTGAACTTCCAGTCGCCAACGGTGTCGTTGCCGCCAATCCTGATCTTGCGATCGTTAGATTCGAAGATGGAAAAGGCTTTGCCGTAGATACATCTGTTTCGATCGCTGTAGCTAAAGAAAATACCGATCTTCTAAACAGACTGCAGAGTGCTTTAAATGATATATCAGAAGAAGAAAGGCTGCAGATCATGGAAGATGCTGTAAACAGACAGCCTTCTGTCGAGGAATAAAATGTCTTTAAGCAAGTGTCTGGAAATCTTAAACAAGTACTATCTGAGTTTCCTCTTAGGCATCAGAACGACTCTTATCGTCGCCTTGAGCGGTACTTTGATCGGTCTATGTATCGGCTTGCTCGTGGGCGGTATCAGAGCCATAAAGCTTGATAAGACTGCATCCGGTTTCAATAAAGTTCTAAAAAGCATCATCGATGCCATCCTGAAAGTATACATCGAAGTATTCAGAGGAACTCCAATGATGGTCCAGGCTGTCTTCATCTATTATCTTGTCTATACCAATATCGTCAGATGGGATAAGATGGTAGCTGCAATCTTCATCATTTCGATCAATACCGGTGCCTATATGGCAGAGATCGTAAGATCCGGGATTCAGGCCGTCGATATCGGACAAAACGAAGCCGCAAGATCTTTAGGCATGTCTTCGATTCAGACGATGATGAATGTCATCCTCCCTCAGGCTATTAAAAACGCCTTCCCCGCCATCGGAAACGAGCTGATCGTCAATATCAAAGACTCGTCAGTACTCATGATCATTTCGATCACAGAACTGATGTTTCAGTCCAATTCGATTGCTGGAACGACATACCGTTTTACGGAGACCTATTTTGTAACAGCGATGATCTATCTCATGCTTACGAGCATCTCAAGCATCATACTCAATGCGATCGAAAAAAAGATGAATCATACAGAAACTTCCTTGCCACAGTCTGATACGAACTTTCACAGTATCTCGATCGCCAAGAAAGGAGACTAAATGCCTGTAGTAGAAATTAAAAATGTTCAGAAGCATTTCGGTGCTCTTGAAGTGCTTGATGATATCTCCTTTAGCGTTGATAAGGGAACTGTCGTCTGTCTAATCGGTCCTTCCGGATCAGGAAAATCGACGATGCTCAGATGCATCAATCTGCTTGAAACGATCGACAAAGGCGAGATCATCGTCCTTGGTGAAGATATAAACAAGATCCAGGATATCAATTCCTACCGCCAGAAAGTCGGTATGGTCTTCCAGCAGTTCAATCTCTTCAGCAATATGAATGTCATTGAAAACTGCATCCTTGCTCAGGTCAAGGTCCTGAAAAGAAACAAGGAAGAAGCCAGAAAGATCGCCATTGAAAATCTTACCAAGGTCGGAATGGTCGATTTCATAAACGCCTATCCTGCAACATTGTCAGGTGGTCAGAAACAAAGAGTGGCGATCGCCAGAGCTTTGTGCGTTGATCCTGAGATCCTGTTGTTTGATGAACCTACTTCGGCACTGGATCCCGAAATGGTCGGTGAAGTATTGAATGTCATCAAAGATCTTGCAGATGAAAAAATGACGATGATAATCGTCACTCATGAAATGTCCTTTGCCAGAGATGTAGCTGATAAAGTTGTATTCATGGATTCAGGGATCATCCTTGAAGAAGGAAGACCTGAAGAGATCTTCAATAATCCGAAAAACGAGAGAACAAGACAGTTTCTATCCCGAGTATTATAGATCTACCCTTTCGACTCTGATCTTTCCATCATCCAGGATGTATACTCTGGCATAACATGGAGCAGTCAGGTCGCGGTTGTAGTGACATGACCCGGGGTTGATGAATCTTACACCATTATGAATATCGTCATAGAAAGAATGCGTATGTCCAAAGAAAACGACATCGCATTTTTCTTTTTTGGCTTTCTCTACCATCAGCTTCCAGGAATAGATCAGTTTATGAGAATGAAACATCAGGATGCGGTGTCCCTCGATCTCCATGATCATCTGTGGCGGGTAGTCAAAAAACCAGTCATTGTTTCCGGAAACTGCCGCAAAGGGCGAAATGTTTTCCGGAGCTGCCATGACATCACCGCAATGAAGATAGTAATCGCAAGCTGGATTGTCCGAAAGTATCCTTTCGATGCAATCGAGATCACCGTGATTGTCCGATACCAAACAGATCTTCAGCATTTCAGTAAAAAATCCGCTCCTTTAATAACTTCTCTGTCACTCAGATCACCAAAACCGATCTGTCTTAAACATTCATAGGCTGCGATCGCTACGCAGTTTGACAGATTGAGACTGCGCGCATCGCTTCTCATCGGAATGCGGTAACATTCCTCGATATGTTCCTTAAGGATATTCTTGTCTATACCAGTCGATTCTTTTCCAAAGACGATATAGATATCTTCATCCCTGTTG
>JAFWKS010000116.1 GCA_017511325.1 Erysipelotrichaceae bacterium | reverse complement strand
CTTCTTGGGTCAGGTTTTCTGAACCGCAATACTGGCAAAAAGAACTATCATCCGGTAGCTGTGCTCCGCAATCAATGCACCGTTTCATGCTCCTTCCCCCCTTTTGTTTTGTATTATTTCTGTTGACTGATTACATTTTTGAATGTCATAGATCATCCTCTGCCTTTCTTTTCTGAAGGGACAAACTCGACAATATCATCCAGTTTGCAATCCAAAATTGTACAGATCTTCTCCAGGACATCAACTCTGACATATTCATTCTTACCAAGCTTGGCCATTGCATTGGTTGTAATGCCGGCAAGATTGGTCAGTTCGGTCTTGTTGATGTTTTTGTCAATTAACTGTTTCCAAAGCTTGTTGTAGTTAGCAGCCATTGTTTGTTCCTTATGATATTTATTCTTTCTTTAATTTAAGGATAACATATTGCATATGTTTTTCAAGATATTCTTGAATATCTCAAGATTCAATTATCAGCTACTACCAATTTACTAAGCTGTCTTTTCAGTTCAGCAATTCCCTTCTTTCCAAGATTGCGAACCTTAAACAGACCACCTTCCTTCAATGCACGAAGATCTCCGACTGTCACTATTCCCGCTTTTTCCAAAGCCCTGCATATCCTCACTGATGGAACAATATCGGATATCTTGATATCGGCTGAAATCTTATCTTGATTATACAGTAGCCGTCCTTTATGAAGATTGAGCTTTCTAAAGATGATTCTGTCCAAGGCATACACCCTACCTCTGCTGATGTGTTCTTTTGCGGCTGTTTCAACAGCACTCAATCCATCTCTATATCGGTCTTCAAGGATGGCTTTTTGTTTTGCAGTCAATGCAAAGTCAAAAAGAAAAAGAAGTCTTTCTTCCGAGATCTGATCAATATCCGGATCTTCTCCAGGAAAAAGAGATCTTCTTTTTGCTTCTACGTTAAATGGCCAATTTTCTGTCTGTTTCATACCCGACCTCCCAGCTTCATTATCCTGCGCCGGAAATCAACTGGGAATGTCCAGATATTGACCTATTATTTGCTACTTATAAGATCCATGAGCTCATCTCTTCTTTGAAGCGGCGCATCAATAGTGAACGGGTAAGTGTAGAAATTCCGCTCTTTATTCTTTGTGTCGAAGGAATAGACAAAGCCGTTTTCCTTGCACCAGTTAATAATCATCTTTGCAATCTTGTCGTTTGATGTATCGTGTCTGATCATATACTGAAAATCTCCTGTTCCGCCAGCTAGCAAAAAACAAAGGAACTGTTGAGTTCCTTATGCTTGTGTATTATACACCATAAATAATTTAACAACATGGCATTTAGTCTTACACTAAAGACCTAGAATTTGTTTTTTCTTGCTATCAAACTCTTCCTGAGTAATGAGCCCTTCATCAAGCAACGCTTTTAATTCTCGAATCTGATCGGCAAATGATTTATCACTTCCCTTAGCTTGAGGAACGATGACTTGAGGATTCTTAGCTTTCGCAATCATCTCCAATATGAAATGAGTCGCTTTTTCAAAATCTGATTTTAATTCACCGCCAGAAATCGAGATTGCATTAGGTGCTTTCTGTGGGCTGTTGTCTTTGTTATCCCAATAATTGAGCGGTTTGTTTTGCAAGCCCCCGGATGATAATTCGAAATATCCGGTTGCAAAGTGATAATCCACTTCAGCATTTGTGATATTGATATAAGGCATCTTAAAAACACCACCGCCAAAAGTGTGTCCTGTCATAAAGCCTTTCTTGACGATATAGACCGTTTTGTCAGTACAGAACAAGTATTCTTTAAACACGCCTTTCAATGCAACATATAAACATTCGGACGATGGTATTGTGACTTCCGCAATCTGCATCAGTTCATCAATATTCTTTTCCTGATAAATCTGTAAAGACTCTTGTCTTTGATCAGAAACCTCAAAAGACTCTGCTTGCTCCAAATCCGTTTCGGAATCATCAATGCTGTACTCTGATATTCTTTGCTGAATATAGGCAAGTGCTTCAGCTGCTCGTTTTTCATCTTTATCGGAAAAATACAGGTCACAATTTCTGTCGTTGATCGAAATGCTATAGATGTGTGAGGCGTATTTTTTCAGGCTTTTTACTTTATCCCAGGAATATAATTTGCCATCAAAGAAAAGCCCTGTAGTATATACCTTCCACTTTGGATTCAAAAAGTTTGTTTTAAACTCGTCAAAGACGATTGAATCCGCTTCGTTGCCAATACTATCTCTCATTTTATTGTCTTCTTTCTATTTAATATCCGTTTTGTTCAGCGCCGTATGTAGCTTGTTCTGTGGTGAACCCTTCATATTCAAGTTGTTCTATGAGCCCGGATTTAGAGAACGATGTATGATCCAAGTAGCTTTTAGCTTTTTTCACAGCCTGCTCATTCCAGTCTGCTCCGCAATTATCCGCCGCATAAGTTGCCTGATCCGTCGTGAAGTCTTCATATTCCAATTGATCTATCAAACCGGAATATGAGAAGGCGGTGTAATCAAGATAGCTGTATGCTTTCTTGAGCGCTTGTTCATACCAGTCTGCTCCGCAGTTGTCTGCACCAAACTTTGCTTCTTCAGAAGTGAAGCCTTCGTACTCAAGCTGATCGATTAAGCCTTCATATGAGAAAGCGGTGTAGTCGAGATAACTGTTTGCCTTCTTTAATGCATTTTGCTCTCCCATCGTTGCGTTTTTAACGGCAGAAGCAATTGCTTCTTCAACCGCATCATAAGCTACAATTCCACCTTGAACCGTTAACAGGTAATTGTTTGTGTTTGTATCATCTACTACATTGTATGAAAGTAAAGGTTTTTCTATGCCTGCGCTTTTAGCATGTTCGATAAGCCTGTTGTAGTCTTCAACAACTGCACTTCTCATTTTCGCCCATGCATCTCTCAGATCCTTGTCTCCATCTATGGCTTTCTGGACTTCTTCAGCAAGGCCATTATTTGAAATTTCAAGCACCAGATATCCGCCTGTAGAAACCCAAGAATTATAATAATCGTTATTCAATTCTTTCATAAGCTCATCGCACTTAGGTTTGAATGATTCCATAGAAACGGTTTCTTTTTCTTTTTGCGGCTGTGTACTGTCAGCTTTTTCTGTTTTGTTTGCTGTTGCCGATGATTGAGTGCCTGATGGTGCTGTAACACCAAACGCAACAAAAGAAGCCACACAAACAGCCAGAGAGATTAAAGCGATTCTCAGTTTTTTTCCTGTATATCTTCTTTTGATTTTGGCAATGGCCGTTAAAATAAAGAAAACCAAACTTACTAAAAACGAAATTGCAAATACTGCTGCGAAAAGATCATTCATATTCATTCCCTCATCTTTCTTTTATATGTTGTTTACCAGGACATATGCATGATATCTAAAATATCATACAATTTTTGTGCCACTTCCTGTTTTTCGTCATCTGGATGTTCCGCCATCCATTCGTCCAAGATCATCATTAAAGGCTCGATCTCAGATTTCCTGCTTTCGATTTCAATCTGTCCGTTACCTATACTTTTCATATCAGTGTTCCTCTTGAATCCTATATTTTTGAAGCAAGTTCTTTTTCATAAGACATGATTTCGTTCATACATTCATCCATTGCCTGATAAACAGATTCTTCAGAAGCTGTTTCATCCAAATGCTTCTTTTGCGTTTTGAATGGAATGAGATATTCCCATTTTGGATCAAAGTCTTTTCCAGTGCTGCTCTTGTATATGCGCTCTGTCAAGTTCCTTTGCTCATCGATAATGTTCTTAGAACTGAAGGCCAATTGGATATACAACGTCTTTCCATTCATGTTTCGAATTTCGTAGAAATAATGGTTACCAGTGTTCCATCCACTCATGTTGTTTTCCGTATCAGGAATCAGCTTATCCATATAATCTGTTCTGAACCGTATGTAGGTTTTTGAGTTCTTATAATCATCTATACGAATTTCCTTATATCCTTCCGCCCAGTTTTTAACTGATGCGGTGATAGAGATAAGTTTTTTGATTTTGTCGTTTTCTTCCTGACCGTAAAATTCTTCATTCAAATACGGCAAACAGGCATCAAGGAAAAGTCTGCTGTATTTTGTATGAAATTCAGCCATTCTTTCCCAGTCGTTCTGATCCATAACATTAACATCATTCAATTTGATAAAGATCCAGGATGCTTTGTTGTCGTTTGCTCTTTCCCACACCAAAGGCATACCCATTTCGTTTTCTATTTCACTTTTGTGAATATAAAGCACATCGAATGCCCTCTTGTTCTTTGTTTGCTTTCTACTGCCTAGGTAGAAGTCGACGCGAGCCTGATTTGTATTTGCAATACAGCTCACATTAAAGCCGCCAATTCCGAAAGATCCGGCAACAGAATTATATGAAGCAGGTGTGCAGTTGCTGAATGCTCCATAATCTGCGTTTTCTTTCTGAATCATAGGAAGTGCATATTCCCAGTACTTTTTGCGAGTCTGCTTAATCCCGTCATCCGACAGATCTTCTGCATCTTCGTCCTTAAGGAAGAAGACGAGATCCATTGGATCCGCATGATATGCGGCAAACAGCTGCCTTAATAGACTCGTCTTAAATGCGGTGCTTGTATTCCTTTCAAAGTAGATGTTCTCATCTATCTTCAAAGGCTTTCTTAACTCTGATGGGTCGTTTGTGATATTGCTTCGCAGAGTGTTACTGTCGTTTTTTTCGAACGCTATACCTGTCAAAACCGATTTGTCCTGTTGGTGTAAGAAGCCAATAACCTGTTCGACCATATCCGCCCAGGAATTCACTATGTGCTCATTGTTCCTGTAGCTGTATTTGACAAGATCTCTGCCGGTTAAATCGATGTC
Source organism: Erysipelotrichaceae bacterium (assembly GCA_017511325.1). Next base: position 98 of record JAFWKS010000116.1, on the reverse strand, counting down.
TTCATCGTCAAGTGAACAGGTTTCATATTCCTTCTCCGGAGGCATATAATCAGTTGCCGGATACGACCATATCTGCAGGGCTTTATTGACCATGCGAT
>JAFWKS010000115.1 GCA_017511325.1 Erysipelotrichaceae bacterium | reverse complement strand
TTTCCTCGATGGTCTCCTTGTCTCTTTGCAGTTCTCTTCTGGCAGCTCTGATCTTCGATTTGAGGAAAGATGTTCCCTTGATGAATACGGCATAGTCTTTGAAACAGGAAGGATCATCAAAATAAAGGTAGATCCAGATACCGTCAATGATGTATTTTTTCTTCTTGTGCTTTCTGGCATAGTCCAATGCATAATCAACGAAGTCTATGAAGATCTTATCTTCATATTCTTCCTTGGGCATCTCGTCTCTTTCTTTGATCCCGATATAGTATTTTGTGCCGATCCCGTTAAAGAAACTGTAGAACAGATCGGAATATTCCTTGAGTTCGAACATACTGAAATGGTCTTTCACAAGCAGCAGGTCGTCAAGTTCGATATGATCGATATCATCTCCTTCCAGGGTCCTGGCCATTATGGACTTTCCGCTTCCTGAATGACCGAGGATGAAACAGATATTCGTATCGCCTGAATTGAAACTGTCTTCTTTATAATAGAGATCAGGTTCAGAAACGGCATATTTGTCACTTGGCAGTTCGATATCCTTAAAGTTATCATCTTTGAGTTTTTCTTTTACCAGTGCATACATGTCCGCAACATTGCGGCCCAGAAACATATTTGAATAATAGTCAGAATATCTCTTGAATATTTTCGGAAGAGCTTTATATCTGATATAGATCCTGTTGAGCTCTTTAAAAGAACTTATATCCTCACTTATTATGGCAAGCGATGCATCGTTCATTGCCTGAGAGAGTTCCGTATATTTTTCCATGGCCTTTCCTCCGTTGATCCAAAACTATTATGCGCATTTTTTATCAATAAAAACAGAACAATCATTTTGACAGGCTTCTAAAGATCATGTACTTTAAACAGGAACGATCAATATGATCTGAAGATTGTAGAACTGAATACAAAAAGATATAGAGATCAAAAAAGACCTTGGCCCATTAAAAAACCGCAATCCTGCGGTCTTAATTTCAACTACTCAACGATCGTACTGCTTTTTACTTCTGCATCGATGACGTCATCATTGAGTTTGCGCCACTTGCTGTACTTGTCCAGGTCGTGCTTGCAAGCCAAGAAGCAGAAAGCGATGATGCTGGCATCATCCACGAAGCCAAATCCCGGAATGAAATCAGGGATGACATCGATCGGTGCCAGGAAATAGATCAGGGCAGCCGCAACAGCTACGACTGTTGCCAGAGGTATCTCTCTGTATTCCTTTTTGGTGTAGCTCTTGATCAGCGATATAAACAAAGGAATATAGGTCTTAAGCTGTTTGATCTTGCGAATGAAGAAGATAGGGTTCTTGTTTTTAAGGGAACTGTTGAATCTGTCTTCAACATTCTCTGTAAATTCATCACTCTTTTCTTTATCGGAAAGGATGTCTTCAGCATCTCTGAGCCTCTTTTCCAGTTCTTCCATAATTTTTTCTTTATCCATTAAATATCCTCCTTTTTCAGGAACCATTGCTATTTCGCGCAGCCTATAGAAACATGATTCTTATATTTTGCACGGATAATTTCTTTTTTTGACAATATAGTCCGATACAAAAATATATATGAAAAATCTTTTGCTGTGGCAAATAATAAAAAAAGGCGGTTTTTAGCCGCCAATGATCTCTTTATGCAAACTACATCGCAGTGACCTTGAGGGTCTTGCCGTTAGCCTCGTAGACATCAAAATTTGTCTTTCCGTTTTCATCGGTATGAGATAGACCGAACTGATTCTGATAGATCTCGTTCATGGACAGATCGCAATCCTCGTAAGTCATGATCAGTTCACCGTCTTCAGAGAAAACGATGCCGCAGCAGCTGTTGTACATGGCCGCATAGTTGAAGTTGAGCAGATAAAGCTCATCGTTGAGATTGTACATGGTCAATGTTCCATAATCGCTGTTGATCTTTATGTCCATGTTTTCAAACAAGGCGATGTCCTTATCGTTTATCGTTACTTCTTCATAAAGGATGCACGGATTGTTCTGACAGTATCTTGCTTCTTTTTTCTGGCCTGCAAGACTCAGCTTTAGACCATCTTTGATCTCATATGTCTGTTTAAGGTGCAGGAGTTCAAAATCATGGACGATGAACTGTTTTTCGATCTGATAGACATATTCCTTTTCTTCGACCGGAACTGTTGGCACAGGGTTATCTGCAGGAGCAGGCGGATTTTCTGCAGGTGGTTCTTCTTTTTTGCCTGTGCAGGCACATAAAGCAAGCAGCACCATCAATACAACGATGATCTTTTTCATATTAATACCTCCGTTATTACAGCTTAAGTATAACAAAAACAGCATTTTCTTTATATTGATAAGCACGGCTGATCCATTGTTTATGTTTCCATAAATAAGAGGTGACTCAAAAAGATAACGATCAATATATAATTTCTCAATACGCAATAGTAAGATCATCCTGCATAAAAAAAAGGATTTGTACACGGCAAATGTATACAAATCCAAGGAGAACAACTAAGCTCTTTTGAGCATAGAGAACTGCTGATTGTTTATATAATTATTATAGAATAATTAGTTCAAGTATACCAACTAATTAAAAGAATTATTTGAAAATGAACCGTAAAGAGTTTAGATTTCTGCTTTTTCGTAGTTTATAATAAACATAGTTTTTTAAACCAGGAGGATAGTATTTTGAAAAGCAATGATCTGAAAAAACCATACGACTATATCGCTTATCTGGCGATCGGCTTAACAGTAATAGGCATGATCGTGACGATCACTCAGATCAACAGTATCCCGTTTTTTCGTCTTTACATCATTGCCCTGGGGTATTTGCTTGTTCTGTATTATACCTTCATCGGTTATCGGATACCGCACGGAAATATTCTGCGCTATGTGATCATCGGCTTTGGCATCCTTCTGATCCTGACCAATGCGTCTGTGGCGCTTACGACGCTGCCTGTTTCAAACAGTGCCGATCAGCTCAATTCCGATGTGGGTGCTATGTTTTTGAATTCGCTGATCATGGGTCTATGCATCCTGCTTAGCGGCTATGTCTCAGGAAGATTGAATAAATTCGAGCAGAATAAATATCTGTTCACATTGATGCTTGTAATGCTGATCATCAGAGTCTTTCTTTCAGTAGGAAACAAGACGGTGATACTGGGTGATTTCAATGAAGTCATACTGTGGTTTGACATCAGTTATGCAAATTTCATCCGTTATTCTCAGCATTGATATAGATTTATATAATAAATATATTTAAAAACAGCTGATGCTGTTATTAAAATCGTTTTTAAAGAGAAAACATAAAAATATTTTAGGGATCTTCTTCATAATTGTCACCTCTAAAATAAACTGTGTGACCGTATAGAAATTCTATTCCGTCAGATTCATTGATTCAATCCGGAATGAAAAAAGGCAAAAAAAATGCCGTGCATTGCTGCTACGGCATAGTTATATTCTCATATTATGCTATTTATGTCAATAGGTTTTTTTAAATAAAACCGATATTTTTGTTACTATTCTCAGCTGTTAGGGTAGCAGCATCATCTGCGATATTATCTGTCCTTTACATTTCCTACCTTACCTTCCTATTGTCACGCCAGCTGCAGACATCGTACTAATATTGTCAATATAACAGGAGAAAAAATCATGGCGGACAAGAAAATAATAAATGAAGAAGAATTACTGGATATCGTTGGCGGTTACATCTTTGAAAACAAAGTTGCCGGCAGATGGCAGGTGATCAATGACAAGACCGGAGCTGTAGAATACGAATCATCATTCCTGAGCTGCGTAGAATGGACGGCAGATTATCTCGGGTTCTCTACAGAACATATCAAATGGGATAAAGTTGAAGAATTGAAGAATGCCTACGAAGCTTCAAAAAAGCAGGAATAATCGAAAAATAAGGATTAAGAAGAACATCTAAATAATTAAGAAGGAATCATAATGGAATTTAAGAAACTGACTAAAGAACAGCTTGCAGAAGCTAGAAACTGTATTACTGAAGAAGAAAAAAAGACGTTTTTTAAGAAACAGAAAATTCAACTCCCTGATGAAGCTTTAAGCAATACTGTCGGTGGAGATATCTTCCCATCTGAACTAAAATGCAGCAAGTGTGGAGCGACATTCGAATCTTATTCAGATGCTGTGTATCATGTTTTCTGGAATCATTTTATAGGTGATTAGAACTGAATGCTTTGGATGTATATCCAGAAGATCGACTGTGATGATAATGCTGTCCTGCACATCATCTTAAACAGCTTATTCAGGAACACAAGAAAGATCAGAAATGATCTTTTTTA
>JAFWKS010000114.1 GCA_017511325.1 Erysipelotrichaceae bacterium | reverse complement strand
CCGCTGTCATGATTGGCTTTGAAGCCAAGATTTGACGCAATAGTCTTGAATTCATCTTCGCTCTTTCCAACATACTGATTCTTGTTTACGACAATATCGGTCGAACCTGATTTGAGCTTGTATAGACCATAGCGGAGGTTTTCATTCTCCTCATAGTTATTTGAATATCCGTGTCTGCATACAGTGCCCACTTTTGAAGAATCACTGGTCTCCTCATCCCAATCACTGTTATGAACAGCTTTAAGTTTCAAACCTTCAGCAATTGTTTTAAATTCAGATTCGCTCTTTCCAATATAAGCACCTTCCTTAACAGCTATGCCCTTGGTCTCCTCTGTACATAGGCCATAGTTTATCGTCTCACCTTTTTTGTAGCTTCCTGAACCGTGCCAGACGATATTCCCCTTTTTGATCGAAGAACTTGATGCATCATTGGATGTACGATGATTTGGACTTAGTCCAAGTTCCTTTGCTTTTGCTATGAACTCGGCTTCACTGAGGTTAAGATATGCTCCACTCTTGACTTCGATATTGTCTGAAGAAGCGCTGTCATCTTTCTTTCCTTTAGATATATATACATTTACCACAGTATCTGTCTTTATGTTGTTAGAAGGTTCGATCCTTATGATCATCCCCTTTGCGATCGTGTCACTGTTTTCCTCAATATAGTTGACAGAAACGATCCCGTTTTCGCTCTTCCAGTTTTCAATATCCGCCTTACTGGTATTTTCGTTGATGATCAAAGCATCGATTTCTTTGACGATCCCGCTGGAGATCCTGAAAGTTATCTTCCCTTCAAGCTTTTTTCCCGCTGAAACGGATTGCTGAAAAACCTTGTCCTTTTCAGTATTGCTGGTATCCTCATAGATAAACTCGCACGCATCAGAATCGCTAAGCTGTCCGCACCACGCAATGACTTCCTGCTTGTCTTTCCCAAGAAAGTCAGGCACGACAGCTTTGTCATTTTTTATCAGCGCTGCATAGCCAAGATAAGCGCCAAGCCCAAGTACACCAACCAGGAGTACTGAAAGCAATATATTGATTTTTCCGATAATAAATTCTTTCATAAACACCTCTTCTACTGCTTTTTAAGCACATTGAACAACGTTGCATAACGTGCAGGATTTCTGGTAAATGAAGTTGAGTAACTTTCATTGTCAAACGTTGGATAAGCGGTCTCATACATATTGAGCATCTCGACAATATCCGCATAATCGCCATTGCTTATCTTCAGATACATCCGATAAGCTCCTGTAAATTCCGCAAGATCCACTTTTGCTTTATAACAGATATGTGACATATCATAACTTGAGTTGTACATTGTCTGATAATCAACAGGACATGCCTCAGTCGTAGTTTCAGCCTTGATGATACTATTGTCTTCACCTACGAAGTATAGTTCATGGCTTGCTGATTCTTCATCATAATCAAGATAGAACATCATTCCTAAACCGCTGAACTGCGCATAGGTTCCACCTTCTTCTTCACCATATTCAACCGTATCTATAGTGACAAGTGATGATCTGGTCGAAGGTTTGCTGATCTCATTAAAATCAAATATCCTATCAGCGATATCCAATTCGATACGATAACCATAGACATCGTTAGTCGATACTTTGTAATCAATATCTTCAATGACCTCATCGAATAGTGATAACGAATCGATAGAAGTCTTTAAGACCGACAGCAATGGTTCCTTATCCTTGTATCTTGTCGATACTTTAAAGATATACGTTCCTTTTTCCAGTGACTTGAGATCAAAAGATCCCCTGAATCCGGCCCATTTATAATCATAGCCGTCATTTATCTGATACCAGCTGGTATCCATATTCTCGCAATTGAATTCTGCAGTCTTTTCATTTGTTTCAAGATCGTAAATCTCTACTATGTGACTTATATCTTCGCTATTTGTGAAATTGCATTTGGAGATATAAGCTATACCGCCAAGTGAAAGGACCCCTTCTTCAGATAAAGACATCTCATTAACCGATGAGAAAGCTTCGTGTTCAAGATCATCATATGTGTCCTGAGGCTCTGTATTATCCTGATTTTTGCCATATAGAACCATGGCATCAGATTTCTTTATATAAGCGATCGATGCGTTCCAGTCATATGGAAGAATGCCATCTCTGGTGACGATCTGGCCGTTTTCTACCGGATTTGGTGTCTGTGTCATGTACCTGTTTCCTTCTTCACCAATTATCGGGATGATCAGATCTTTCTGATAATGTGATCCATATCTGCCGCTAAAAAGAACAGTATTTGAAGAAGCACTGGTATAGAAATTTGCATCCCACTCGATATCTGAAGAATAAAGCGTATCGTTGTAGTTAGCCTTTACATAAGCCAAAGTGTATTTATCATAGTCGCTTAATTCACCATTGTTGTTTTTTGATTTCTTGTCGATACTGTAGGCAAGCGAAGCGATACCCACGCCCCAGTAAGGATCAGAGGCATACTGGACATTGAGTCCTGCACCCTTGTTTCCTACACACATGCCAAAATAGCGCCAGTTGGTGAAATCGATAAACCAGTTGATATAGCGTCCCATCTGTGCATTGATACAGTCTTTAACGGAATTAAAGTAAGAAGCACCATTCGGATTTGAATCAACAGCACTCCAGCCGAAGAGATTGTATCTGTGAACAGCATAACCGGATTCTCCATACGCCGATTCATGACACGCCATCGCATATACCAGCAGTGCATTTATGCCATAGGCGTTCTGTGCATCGATAAAGGACTGCCCCTCTCCTCTTAATACGGAATCAGAATACCCGCTCACAAACGCGTTGAAGGTGTCAGCCGAGATATCTGTAGCTGTCCTGAAAGGCAGAAACTGATAATAGTTGTAGACAGTCGCGACCTTGTTTTTAAGCTTCTGGTCTGAATAGAAATTCGTTCCGTCATTTGAATAATACTTGACACCTTTCTGCATTCCCGCTTCAAGATAGTGCTTGCCGTTATCCACACTGTTGACATAGGTAACGCATTTATTGCCGTTCACGCCATAGGCATAGTGATAATAGAAGACGAGGTCGGTATAGTTGCCTTTGGTTTCGATCTGATAGTAATTCTGTTCGAGTTTTACCAGATAGGGATCTTCATTTCCATAAGAGACCGTAGAACCGTGATCGCCACCCAGGTAGATAGCGATCCCATTATTGATGTATTTGAAAGGTACCAGATCGACATATTCAAGATCGGCAAATCCTTCAAAACCGTTCATAACGATCTGCACATATCCTGCGCTGTTGGCATTGACTGAATAAGTATCCACGTAGGTCATCTCAAAACCTTTGGAGATATATGTCTGTTTGTAAAGAGAAGAACCGGTCTGCTTAGGATCCTGATACAGATACATCGTATTTGTACCGCGCCTGTTCGGATACGAATAGGCAAGTCCGGAATTCATAGCTACGATCTTGCTCTTGGAATAGGAATTGTTCTTTCTGACAACATAGTCTTCATTTGTTTTCATGACGGCCTTGGCATCTTCAAATGTCGAGTGGCATGAAACTTTCGTTAATGAGCCATCATCTTCGATATATGAAACTTCAAATTCGCTGGATCCACAGGCAAAAGAATAATTGCTGGCAGCCTCAACTCTAAAATTGCCAGAAAGGGCTGGCAATATGCTTATAGTTATAAAAGCTGTAAATACGATCTTTGAAATCCTTTTAAACATGATTCATTACTCTAAAACGGTCGGGATCTTGACCCAATCCTGTGAATTTGAAAACTTCAGCATTAGATGACCTGAGAAGTCAGGATTATCCTCCTTGGCTGATGTTTCAAAGAATAAAGCTCCGTTATCTCCTAACACCAGTTTTCTTCCCAAACAATTAACATCTTTTATCGATCTATATTCCTCTCCAAGGCAATCTAAAACTTCATCTGTATTGTTTCTAATGAACTTTGCATCTTCAATCACGACATTATCTTCAACACTATTAACATATATTTTAAAAGTATAATTAGTTAAAGCTGAAGAATTATATGAAACATCATTATGCATCATCATATCTGATACGTAGCACGATGATACGGTGACATTGGTATTTCCTACCTCGATCTGCTGCTGTGTATCAAATTTGATCGAAGAGATATCATACACATTCTTTCCAAGATCGAATTCAATCATTGAAGCGTCCTTTGAGTTCAATACTCTTAGTGAATAACTGTTGGTCTTATATGGAATGAATACTTTGCAAGTATACTCCTTATCCTTCGATACTACAGTATTTACTATCCCAAGTTTGCTTACCTTATAGCCTTTTTCATTTAAAGCATTCAGGTATTTGGAGACATCATTAAGGTAGATCTTCTCAGATGTACGCAGATTACCCAGATCAAAGGAAATAGCTTCACTGCCACTGAATTTAAGTTCAGCGACGATGAAGTTGAAATCTATCTCATCATTAGTACAGGTATAGACCTGATAGCTATCAGGTCCGGCTAGTTCTACTTTGACATCAGCGCCCGTCTCGATCGGCTGAGGATTGATGATCTCTGAACCATTATTCATCTCTTTGTTCATAAGATAATCCACAGCTTTATAAACACCAAAACCGAGTAACCCAACAAAGAGTGCTCCGCCTAAAAACAGGATCAAGATACGGTCAACTCTGACTTTACGCTTCTTTGCCATTTTTCTCATTTAACCTTTCTTCTGCTTCAATAAGTTCAGAAAAACGTGAAATAGGGATGATAGCCGCCATTGGTTCATTGTTCTTGATGATGATCTTTACATCATCAGGACCCAACGAAGAAATGATCTGGGCAGCTTTACCCTGATTCAGATGTGAGATTGGAACGAGCGATGAAAGCATTGCCCCCAAACTAGTCTTATTCGCCATAATTCAATTCTAAAAACAAGTTATATATTTGTCAATAACTTTGTTTATATATTTATATATTTATTTATAGATAAATTTATCTATTTTCTAAATTCTTTGTGAAACGGTAAGAATCTTCACACATTTCATCAATGCCATATTCAGCCTTGAAACCGAGCAGTTTTTCAGCTTTGCTCGTATCGGCATAACACGTTGCTATATCCCCTGGCCTTCTCTCCATTATCTTATAGGCAATAGGCTTGCCACAGGCCTTCTCATAAGCCTTAAGCACCTGCATGACGGAATATCCCTTTCCTGTGCCAATGTTGATCACTTCTGTGCCTTT
>JAFWKS010000113.1 GCA_017511325.1 Erysipelotrichaceae bacterium | reverse complement strand
TGATAACACGAAATTCAATGAAGCTCTTGTACCGGTAAAGATCAGCATGATCGAGAATGTCACCAAGGCGATCCCAAGCCAGGAAGAACTTGACAAGTATGTCGGCAAGACTGCCGGAGAACTTCTCGACAACGGCTGGTCCTTGAATTACAGCAACTTTGATGAAATGGAAGCAGGCATGGAACACGGCTGGTTCTCTTATCTCATGAAGCTTGACGGCAAAGTCGAATACAATGAAAACACCGATGCCGAAGTAGCCATCAGAGATCTCAAGATCCTCTCTATCACCTATCAAGGCATAGGAAGCGGCGTTTCCGATCTTGCGGAATGAAATAAGACTGTCAATTAAAAACGTTAAATGCGCTCACTGAGCGCATTTTTTGTTTACTGGATCTTGTTTTCGATCAGAAACTCGTTATCCTTGTATCTTAGTTCATAGATCCTTCCACACGCAGGACAGAAGATGATCAAGGCATCTCCATCATCGATATTCGAGGCATCGAATATGATCTCCTTTTTGCAGGCAGGACACTGAAGAACGCTGGTGTATTCATTTTCTTCCTTGAGCTGATCAGGTATCTTGGCGTTTTTGATATTTCTGAAGACAGTATAGAAGAAGCGGACCAGAAAGACATCGCCGAAATTCATCTTCTCCGTATAGACTGAGCCATACTGCTGATGATTGCCATCCTGATCCCATCCGCACAGAAACTGCATGTCTTTCTCTGTGATCGGATCTTTGCCTTTTTCCATCGTGTAGTAGCCGATCCTTTTTGTATCCACATCAAGGAAGATCAATGCGCAATAACAAAGCGGTACTTCTTCAGGAGCAGGAAATCTCATCACAACTGCCATCGTATCGACATCGAGACGGGTATGGAAACCGCTGAAATCATCTTCCTTATACGGACACTCCACCTTCCGGTTGTCATAGACGCTTTTAACAGCTTTGTAAAGCGTCTGTTTCTCGCCATTATTCACAAGATCATTAAAAAACTGCACTGAATTGTAGGACCAGTTAGGCAATAGACGATGCTGAAATTCATAGTTGATATCCATGTTGACTACCTCTCTTGATTATTTGATCTATCTCATTTTAAAATCTCATATCAATCAACTCAGCGAGCAGCTTAATAGAAGCTTCATCACTTTCGTTGTCCTTCATTTTCCCGATGATCTCATAGAGCTCCCCAGAAAGTTCATCAAGCGGCTCTTTTCTGTTTTCACACCAGGCCTTGAGAACGCTTAAAGCCAGGTAACGGTTCCTTGTATTCGTACTGTTCAGGCCGGCCTTTATGAGTTCGATCCCTTTTAAAGGATAGGAACTTAGAGACTGCAGGATGAACTGCAGCTGATCGTTTCTCATAAAATCATCCTTTGATCCAAAACTGTTTTCCCCATCTTCACAAAGAAGCCTGTTTGTGAAAAGCTCGATCGTTTTATCCGCGTATCCTTCATCGTTCATCAGGTACAGGCATTTGCGATAATGACTCGCAAAGTCTTCCTCAAGGCATCTATAGAGATCTTCACCTGCAGGGATGTTCAATACATCCGCAAGTTTTAAGGCATTTCCTTTTTTCAAAGCTTCCTTTATCTTGGCTTCGCAATCTATGCTATGAAGGATCAGATCACATTTTTCCACTGCATCCTGATAGCCGTTTTCTTCGCTGTAGTCTCTTATCGAAAGGATCACATCATAGTTTTTAACGCTAAGATCATACGTCTTTGATATTTCAAGGAATCTATCCAGGACCTCCTCAGGCTTATCTATAGCCGACATGCCTGAGACCGGTCCTTCATCGACAAGTCCCTCGATCAATAGCGACAGGCCTTCATATTCTTCATAGGTAGGTGTATTATAAAGTACCTCCTGCGCTTTTGCCTTGTTCCAGCAGGTCAAAGAGGAATAGGCATTCATGACATCGTTTACTGTGCCCTCAGTAAGGAGCCAGTGTCTGATCTTTTCGCTGTCAGGTTCCAGCAGTTCAACACAATGGATGCGTCCCCAGCCGTGGACTTTCCTGGCCAGTTCAAAGAGCTCTTCATTGCCGTTTTTCCACCTGCGCATATTGAATGCCGCAAAGATCGTGAATTCATCGTAAAGCCCCAGGTTCCTGATCGCCTGCTTGACCATCTCATTGTTTGTAATGACTATCTCTGTAAGCTCCAGACCGATTTTGACACATTCGATATGTCTGGAATTCATGATCAGATAGACCGCACTCCTGTAAAGTTTATCCAGATCGAAGTCTTTCTCATGATCGATCACATATCCTTCCAGATCATCGATCACTTCCACCGCCCGCTTTGTCTTTGTCCATTCATAAAACAGTTCATCTGTCTTCCTGTTGTCACTGCTCAAGGTGCTTTTAAGGGCTTCGATCATCTTTTCTTTCTGAAGCTCATCCATGGCATCAGGTACAGTATGATAGATGGCAACGCCATCTCTTGCCCCCGGAGCCCAGGATATCGCTTGATCATCACCCTGATCTTCATCAATACAAAAAGATCCATCGAGCATCCCGTTTTTTATGTTGTTTAAGATCTGCAGATAGATCGACTGTTTCATGATAAAGACCTCATTATTAATAACCGGTTTATTTTACAGGACGAAGTTTCCCTCTTTTGATGATGATATCCAGATCTTTCAAGGCCTCATAGACCTTCTGCGCTTCTTTTTGAACAGTTTCATGATCAAGACCGCGTTCCTGCATTGCAGCTTCGGCAGCTTTTGCATAATCGCGCTTGTATTCCTTGTTTAAGGCGTGCCAGTTGATGTCTTTGAAAGAAGCGGCGATCTTCTTGTCTAAAGGAAGTCTTCCTTGAAGCATCAGCACAGCTATGACCGGGTAGCCGGCATAGCCTTGCCAATAGGTGGAATTATCATTGGAAGAATAGACATCTTTATCAAAAAAGATCGTGTAGGACTTGCTTCGATCAGATGAAAAGACTTCGCCATGATCCTGTTTCAGGATGACTCTTTGATCGGCGATCGCGCTGTATGCTTCATAGATCTTTTCCAAAGGCGGCAGTTTTTCCATCATATCTTAGTCTTTCTTTTCAATGATCAGATCAGCAGAACCTTCTTCCAGACTATTATATTCGTCATAATGGATATGACTTCC
>JAFWKS010000112.1 GCA_017511325.1 Erysipelotrichaceae bacterium | reverse complement strand
ATACTGAACTACGCCTTCCCAAGAATACTGGTTAAAGCCCTTATCATCGACAGATTTAGCGTCTGTGACAAGAACGATTTCAGCCTGAATAACATCACTTGGAGTTTCGCCGCCACCGCCCTGGTTTCCGCCTGCGCAGCCGACAAGAGCAAACACCATGAGTAACGCCATCAGTAATGATAAAAGTTTTTTCATTTTTTCTCCCTTCTTTTAATCACTAATGTATGTTTAACATTCATTGAAGAATGATTAAACCAAAATAATAAAAAGACCTCATTCAATAATTAATATAAAATCGTATTCTAACAGTTATTCTTAATAAGAACAGACTTCCTTCTCAATGTAATTCTATCATTAAAAAGATACATTATTTTATAGAAACAGAACTTTTTAAGCTAAATTGTTTATTTATTACGGTATCGTCTCGTTATCAGGATAGCAGGAAAGGTTTTAGCCCGTAATCCTTATTTTTAAAGTGAAAAATACTGTTCAATCATCATCCGGTTCCATCTTTTTGAGCAACGGATCCAGCAGTTTCATGAACATCTCCATCATCGGCCCGGTCAAAAACACTGAAACGATCGTCCCCATTCCATATACACCGCCTAAAAGTACACCGATCACGAAAAATGTCGCATCGGTGATGATCTGGGTATATTTGATGTCGATATTCGTCTTTTTTGTCAGATATAATGGCGGAAACGAGAATGGGCCGATCCCGAGATCACAGATGATCATTCCGCCTAGGCCGATCGGATAGATGATCAAGGCAGCGATTATGATGATGATCCTAGTCGACATCAAGACCATATCAGTTGGAAAAACCTTCAATAATGATCCATAAAACAGATCGATCAATGGTCCGCCCAGCAGCGTTGACAGCACAGTTCCAATACCTATCAGTTCCCGATACAGAAAGAAAGTCATTATAAGCAGGATGATATTGCAGATAGTGGAGATCTCTCCCACTGTCAGATCAACATGAAAAGAAACTCCTTCAACAAAAACGCTGATCGGATCAGTTCCCAGCCTTGCCGTATAGTAACAGGCGATGCCTAGTTCAGCCAAAGTAAGAGATAAGATGAAAAACGGCAGTTTATAGATATCTTTTTTATTAAAATAATTATTCATTTTTTAAAGAATCGTTCAACTTGCTAATAAGTCTGTTGCATTTATCGATGATCTTTTTCTCATCAAAGTCTACAAGTTTCCTGTCTTTGACTTTCAAAACGCCATTTACAAATACTGTATCGACATTATGGCCATCTCCGCAATATAGCAGATTGCTTACTCTGTGTTCCAGATCGGTCAAAGATAGATCGTTGGCGGTATTGATAAGTATCAGATCAGCGAGATAGCCTTCCTTTATCAGACCAAGATCATCGTAGCCAAGAGCTCTGGCACCGTTGATCGTCATCATCTTGAATATTGTAGAAGCATTCAATACGGTAGGGATCAGGGTCACACCTTTCTGCAGATAAGCACCAAGGCGGGCTTCTCTGATCATATCTCTATTTGAAGAGCTTGCCTCACCATCACAGCCAAAGCAGACCGGAATGCCCTTCTCTATCATCTGAGCTATCTTGGGTATGCCGTCGGAAATCTTCAGATTCGTGTTTGGACAATAGACCGGTATGGCACCTTTTTCTTTAATCATATCGATCTCTTTATCGCTTATCCAGATCGAGTGAGCCAATAAGACATTCTTATCAAGAACACCGATACTGTACAAGGCTTCTCCTTCACCGCCAAGTCCGTAAGTCCTGGCGACATTCTCGGTTTCCTTCTTCCCTTCACCAAGATGGGTGTGATAGATGGTGTCGTGCTCATCCGCAAACTTCTTGCAGGCCTTGGCGAGTTCCTTGCTGACAGCCGGCAGACCTGCCGGAGCCGCTGAAGCCTTTATTAAGCCGTTGCTTTTTTCATGCACGCGATCATATACTTTCTGATGGATCGCCAGTGATTCCTCAATGCTCAAGATCGGTGTAGCGTCATTTTCCGGTATATCGGTAGTACTTACACCATATGTCGCTCTGATGCCTGCCGCTTTTAAAGCCTCTATCTGAACATCAATGCGCGCGCTATCACCCATTTCGTTAATGCATGTCGTGCCGAACCTCAATGACTGCAGACAGCCTAACAGAGTCGCATAATAATATATTTCTCGATCCATCATGGCATCGATCTCAAAGAGCCTGATCAGCCAGTCGGTTATCGGCAGATCGTCAAGGGGACCTTTGATGAAGGATTGAGCCATATGGGTATGACAGTCTACAAAACCCGGCAATGCCAGCATGTGTCTGGCATCTACTTCCTTGGCACCATCGTCTTCGATATGTTCAGCGATCTTCGCAAATCTGCCCTCATCGATCAAAATATCCTTGGTTTCAGTCTTAAGCGTTTCAAAATCTGCAACATCCGCATTCTTGATCAGGTATCTCATAGCCCCTCCGTTTTCAGATCAATATCCAATACTCAATCATTCAGTTTCCTTATATCTTCAAGATCGGGAAGTTCATTGATCATCTCGATCGCTCTTAAAGTTATCTTGCTCAGCAAATCGACTTTTTCCTGATAATTGTCTTTGTTTGTGGTGTGCATCGATCCATAGCTGCTTCCCAGATATCCGCCGCAAAGCAGGATCGTACCAGCACGAATGCCTCCCAAAAGTGAAGCAACGGTAAATAAAGCCGATGATTCGTTTTCTACGCACAGCACACCGGCATCCTGCCAAGGTTTGATTCTGTCCATGTATCCTTCATGGGCACCAGGAGATTCCATATAGAAAGAGTCATGGGATCTGACGATGCCAAGATATGGTTTTACTCCGTATTCTTCACAGGCTTTTCTTAAGCTGTATACGACATCGACATCCGCTACAGCCGGAAATTCTTCACTGATGTATTCTTTGGATGCACCTTCGCCTCTTACCGCACTTGTCGCGATCACAAAACTGTTTTCCGGAAGATTCGGCTGGAAGGAACCGCATGTTCCCATACGGATCATCGTCTTGACACCAAGATGATTCAATTCTTCTACGGCGACCGCAACAGCCATGGCACCCATTCCTGTGCACATTACCGAAACATCAGCACCATGATATCTGCCCGTATAGGTCGGATTGCCTCTTGAAACAGCGACAAGCTTTGCCTCATCAAAATGTCTGGCCACCATTTCACAGCGCGCTGGATCACCAGGCAAAATAAAGTGCCTGCCGGCATCGTTTTCATCAAGTCCGATATGCCACATCTTTCCATCATTATTCAGCAATTTTGCCGACTTGTATCTCATAATTATTCCCTTTCTACAAAATTAGCCAGCTTATAAAGCTGGCCAACTAACTTCGTTGATATGGATATACTCCACTCTTATACTTCTACAGAAGCAACTTTCTAAATTCAATTTATCACTATCCGATATTCCCGGTCAAGGTGATCATCGATTTATTCCGCATTTGTCTCCTGTTCGATCTCAACCGCTTCAGGTACACTGATCTCAATGAACTCGGTTATGACGTTTTCTTCATTGACAAGAGCTCTAATCAGATCGTCCTGTTTTAAGAATGAAGCTCGATAATCGCCTCTGGAGAGATCGTAATGATAGATGTTCGAATTGACATCTTTGATCAGAACGATACTGTTTCCTTCAACAGTGATGATCCTGATATCACTTACTGTAAAGCTCGTTTCTTTTGTTTCAACAGGTTTTTCCGGTTTATTATCCGCACCGATGATCCTTAAATAGTTCCTGTAGGCTTCTTCGACCGTTGTACCAACACCGACATTCTGATAGTTCTCATAACTGACAAACGCAAAACTCTTGATCAGATTGGCACTGTCGACCATGCCCATGAAATAAGTAGGCACATTGCTGACATTGACCATGCTAGGGAAGATCGCTGTGTAATGATACTGCTGCAAAGCGCCTTCAGCGCTGCTTCTGGCAGAATATTCTTCAGCTCCGGCTCTTTGAACAAAGCTGATCTCACCGTCTCTTAGATCGACGTAGGCGAAACCGACATTTGATTCATCCTTGCCTACTGAGGTCACACCGGTATAGATGTGTACGTTGTCATTGAACTGAACGTAGGCATAGTCATCAGTGAATTCTACGACGCCCTTGTTGGAGAAGTTGAACAGGCCGTTCTCATAACGCTTGCTCTGTTTGAACTGTGTATAGACGATGTCGATCGGATAGACGTTGTCGACCCAGGAAGGAATACTTCCTTTTTCGTAATATGCCGTCTTTCCATCCTGCGGATCACAGATGTAAACACCCTTTACATCGGTAGTCTTGGAAACAAAGGTCTTCTTCAATACCGGCGTTACCCAGTAAGGTTTGCCGTTGTCATCAAGTTCAAAACGCGATTCAGCCTTGATCGCAAACGGATCGCTCAAAAACATATGACGTCTGATATCCTTCAGGAAATAAGAACTCTTCATGTATCTCATGCCTTCGGTCCTGACAAGTTTTGCCTCACCGCTGTTGCAGTCGACGATGATGTAGCCTGGCGTCGTCTTGGTCACAAAATATTTGTACAGGCCACCAAAATCGATCGGGGTGACTCTGTACAATCTGCCGTTCATCGAGATCTGCGTCCAGTCATCACCTACTTCGTACTGCGAGACTTCGTCAGAGCCCAAAGTGCCAAAGACACGGTCACCGATCTGAATGGCTGTGTTCTTATCGACCAGCTGGACCTGGGTTGCATCAAATTCCGGGATCTCAGAAAAATCGATATTCCTGATCACCGACTGATTCCTGTAGTTGTTTAAGCCACCGGTATAAGGACCTCCGATAATACAGGCAGCAATGAATACCACCACGATCAGAATACACGGATAAAACATTATCTTGACTTTAGCGCCGACGGTCTTGGTCTTGATCATTCCCGTGACAAACAGCTGGGTACATAAGACGATAACGAACAGTTCAAGTACGAAAGGCAGATAATGAATGTTCATCGGTATACAGACAAGAAGCTGGAAGAAACCGATGATCAGGGCTATGCCCAGCAGAAACACAAATGTATACGCACCTTTCATTCTGATATTTTCCAATTTTTTGATTTTTTCCATAAAAGATACCT
>JAFWKS010000111.1 GCA_017511325.1 Erysipelotrichaceae bacterium | reverse complement strand
CACCATTACATACGACATTTATCGAAAGTAATAGCGCCTCTACCTAAGTAGGAGTGCTGCAGGTCTTTCCTGCAACCCCACGGATGATTCATGCCTGAATGATCCGTTCGGCGGTGATTGCCTTTCGTATGGTTCGACGCCTGCCGGCTAGCCATACTACTCATCTGCACCGCTACCTCTATACACAGATACACAGATTTTTTACTTATTCATTATTAATGATTTAGGAGGCGATGTCAACGTTTTTCTAATAATTTGCCATAAAAATAGCAAAAATACTTGCGAAAAGATGAATTATATGCAAAAATAATTGAGTAATAAAAAGTACGTAGAAAGAAGAAGGCCACTTCTCACCTGATGTTTAATGAACTTGGGTATATTGCTACTGAACGTAACGATATTTGAGTGGGCTTTTGTCTCACTTTTTATTTAATTACGGGGGTATAAAACTATAACAAGGAAACAACGTCAGAATGATGACCTGGTCAATGAAGCGATCCGCTTCAAGGAAGTCATGGTCATCGGCCCAGATGGTAGCCAGCTGGGTGTAATGTCTAAGAATGAAGCATTACAAAGAGCCTATGATGAGGATTTGGATTTGCTGTGTGTAGCACCTAATGCTCAGCCGCCAGTATGCAAAATGCTGGACTATGGAAAGTATCGCTTCGAAGCGCAGAAGAAGGCTAAGGAAGCCAAGAAGAATCAGCAGAATACGGAGATCAAACCGCTGCGACTCTCTCCTGTAATCGACACTCATGACTTTGATACCAAACAGAAACAGGCCAGAAAATGGCTTGAAAGCGGAATGAAGGTTAAGATCGATATGCGTTTCAGAGGAAGGATGATGACCAGACAGGAAGTCGGTCTCAAGATCATGAACGAATTCATTGAGCAGCTTTCCGATATTTCATCAGTAGACAAGACGCCAAAACTTGAAGGCAATATTATGTCTTGCGTTTTAACACCTAAGAAAAAATAGGAGGGAAGATCAAATGCCAAAAATGAAGACAAAAAAGACTTTTGCGAAAAGAGTAAAAGTCACAGGCACAGGCAAATTAAGAAAGTATTCCAACTATACTTCGCACTTTGCTGCCAACAAGACACACAAACAGAAGAAACACTTGCACAAGCCATCTATAGTCGATAAGACAGACTATAAGAGAGACAGGGACTTATTACAGGGATAGGAGGATAGGAAATTATGGCAAGAGTAAAAGGTTCAACTCCTACAAGGACCAGAAGAAAGAGAATCTTAAAGGCTGCTTCAGGTTACTTCGGTTCTAAGCATCTGTTATACAGAACTGCCCATGAACAGGTAATGCATTCCTGGAAGTATGCTTACATCCACAGAAGAGAACTGAAAAGAGAGATGCGCAAGCTCTGGATCGCCAGAATCAATGCTGCAGCCAGAATGAACGGCATGTCTTATTCTCAGCTGATGCATGGACTTAAGCTTGCGAATGTAACTGTAAACAGAAAGATGCTTTCAGAGATCGCTATTCACAATCCTGAAGACTTCACAAAGATCTGTGATACAGCCAAAAAAGCTTTAGCTTAAAAACAAGGAGTATTACTCCTTACTGGCCAGTTGGTGAAACGGTTAACACATCGCCCTCTCAAGGCGACATTCACGGGTTCGAATCCCGTACTGGTCACCATTAGAATAAACTGGTATGATCATCTCATACCTTTTTGTTTGCCTTTGCAGATCAGCGAAAGTATATAATTATGTTATTGAAAAAGATAAAAAATGGATAAAGAATTTTCATCAAAATATGATCGGATCAAAAAACGTTACAAACCAATGATCCCCTACAGCGAGAAATTGAATGAGGAGGAAAAAAAGCTCAATGATCTTTTGAAGAAGATCATCAAAGAAGCTGGTTCTCTTTACAGTGTCAATGATCCTTACGGAATAATCGAATGGAAGGATGATGTGGATATCCATCCTAAATTATATGATTTCTGTTACAGGCTGCCTAAAGGCGGAGATCTTCATGCTCATGACAATACGATGATCCCATTAGACAAGTTCACAGACATCATCATCGAGTATGCCATGATAAGTCTAAACGGCAGTACTAAGGGTAATCTTTATACGGTTTTTTCTGCCGATCTTCCTGAAGATGCGATAAAGATATCTGAAGCTATTGAAAAGGGGATCTTAAGCAAAGAGAATCTGATGGATATGCTGGTGATATCAGATGATAAGGAAGAAAACGGCTACTGGCATAGGCTTGAACAGCTTTTTTCAGCAACCGGTGATTTCTATAACGATATCTATATCATGGAAAAGATCTGGGAAGAAGGATTCCGCAGCTGCTGTGAAAAAGGGATCATCCTTGTAGAAGTAAGAGACTGGGGATCGGAAGATGATCTATTGAATATCATCCGGGACAATACGATCAGAGAAGCCTATTACAGAGTTAGAAAAGAATATCCAGATTTTCGGGTTAGACTGATCGGCTGTTCAGGAAAGGACAGCGAAAACACTGTTGAATCTTCCTGTGAGACCCTTCGCTCAATTATCCGCATCAGCAGGATCGTCAAAGATGAATTCGATCCCGAAGATCCGGAAGATTTCATAATCGGTCTTGACCTTGGCAATGAAGAAGATAACAGCAGACCTTTGAGCCTCTATGCTGATTTTCTGATGTCAGAGGAAGTTAGAAACAGTTCTTTAAAACTGTATCTTCATTGCGGTGAGAGCTTGAGAAGAGAAAACGACAGCGTAGTTGATGCCTATATCATGGATTCATACCGTGTAGGTCATGCGATGAATCTGTACCGTTTTCCTGATCTTATGAAGAAATATGCCAAAAAGAAGACCGCTATTGAAGTGTGTCTTATGAGCAATTACCGTCTTGGATACGTCAGAGATTTGAGGATTCATCCGGCTTTGCAGTATATGATAAGCGGTATACCTGTCTCACTTTGCTCTGACGATGGTCTTTTTATGACCAGGGCTCCGATGGTGGATGATTTCTATTCTGCGATAGTATGCTGGGATCTTGATCTGGGTGATATCAAAGCACTGTGCCGCAACTCACTAGTCTACAGTGGGCTTTCAGATAAAGAGATTAATAGACTGCTGGATGCGTGGCAAAGACAATGGAACAGTTTTGTTTCTGAGCAGATAAAAGCCCTCGGATCATAGCATGTTTATGATCATAAGTGCATTTTAAATAAGCATGAGATAAATTATAATATTTGTATATTTTACTGATTTTTTGCTGAATCAGATCAGGTATTT
>JAFWKS010000110.1 GCA_017511325.1 Erysipelotrichaceae bacterium | reverse complement strand
TATAAAGATCAAAAACGCCATGTTCAAATATGTCGACGGAGTGCAGAAAATAGGCGAAGGCATGTCTTCTGCCGCTGATGGAGGAGATCAGTTAAAGCAGGCCATCGATCTGCTCAATTCCCTGCCGCAGACTGTTTCGATGCTTCAAAGCGTCAATGAAGAGATCGCTGCCGATAAAGATGAAAACAATGAGGCGGGACTCATTTCAGCAATCAGAAGAATTGTTCCTCAAGAATCTACAGGTGAAGAAGAAAAAGAAAAGATCAGAAACATAAGAGAAGCTCTGGAAAAATACTTCTTCAGTATTGATGAAAATATCTCTTCAGCCGTTTTGGAAAATGAAGATGCTCAGGCTTACCTTTATGGTGAAGGCCAGGAAACGCTTAAACTGATGTTTATGAACTATATTTCCAATGTCACTTTCAGAGAAACGCTCAAAGCAGTCGTAGCCGGAGCTGAAGGTCTAAGCAGTGGACTGAACACCCTTAAAGAAGGAACTTTCGCATTGAGTGGTTATAACTCAGAAATAAAAAACGGCTTAAGCGAACTTGCCGATGCTGCCAAGGAGTTTGATGACGGCATGAAGGATTTTGTGAACAACGACATCAACAACTTCCTGAAACTTGGTGGATCATCTTTAAGAACTGTTATAAACAACGCCAGAGCTATGAAAATCATTGATGAAAACTACGGTTGTTTCACCGGATTGATGGAAGGAAAGAAAGGTTCTGTGACCTTCATCATTGAAACCGACGAAATAAAATAAACCTATAATCAGTCATCATCTTCCAGGATCAGTATTGCCCTGCAATAAACAATTTATTCATTACCAATTCTGGTAGTTTTCTGAATGTCCGTCTCGGTTATTTTTATAGTACCGTTATCACAGCATTTCCCTATTCACTGATATTGCTGCTTTGATCTGACTTCTTCTGTATTTCAAGGCAATATTGTTTATGAGTTCCTTATACATGGCATTTTTTTCGATTAACTCATTATTATTTCCCATAATGTATTTCGTATAACGAAAGCCTTATTTCAAAGGACTTTCTAAGAAAACATTTTCTTTTAAAGTTAAAACTCTTTATGCCAATAATCTCAATCTAATTCTCCTTCATCCGCAGTCAGAGAGAATCAAGCCCGGTATACGGGCTTTTGTTTTGTTTGATTGAGTTTCATACGAAAGCACATCTGAAGAAGTGCTTAAATCATAAATGATTTTTGATTCATCCCAATAAACCAGAATTCGCAAATCTCTTAAACTATATATCCCAAATTAATGTCGAAAGGTGCAATCAGCAGTTTTTGCAAATCTTTATTATAGTTTTCAAAGAAGAGTTTTATAGCCTTGCCATAGTTTTCTTTTGTGTCAAACTCCCAGTATGAGTAGTACTTTACGCACTTTACGATACTGGTCAGCTCTCTTGGAGGCTCCCCTAGTTCGATTCCGTCTATGGTATAGAATCTCTTGAAATACTTAAGAGATATGCAGCCCTCGCATTTCAACTGAATTGCGGACATTTCCTCGATCTTCGCTTCAAATTGCTCAAGTCTGTCGGGCTTTACCTGAAAAAGCTTCATCTCAATAAAGGTCTTATCCATAATGTGTCCTCCAAAACTCTCTTCGTTTCTCTACAAATAGCAGGTTTATCGATTTACCGATATACTTCTCTTCGATGTCCTACAGACAGAACAAGAATAATAATATCTTCATCATGGATCTCGCAGATGATCCTGTAATCTCCTACCCGATAACGCCAAGCACCTGCCTTATCTCCGGTCAGGGCTTTTCCGATACTTCTTGGATTCTCACATCCTTCAAGATTCTTCCTGATCCAGCCAAGAATAAGCGATGAGACATGTCTGTCCATCTTTTTCAGTTCTTTTCTTGCCTGATCTGATAATCTGACATGGAAC
>JAFWKS010000109.1 GCA_017511325.1 Erysipelotrichaceae bacterium | reverse complement strand
GGCGACCTTGAGGGTCAACCGCTATGATGAGATAGGCAGAGTGGCTGAAGCCATCGTTGAGATGAACAACGAACTCACCGAACAGCAGCACATCAGAGATGAGATGATCCAGAACATCTCTCATGACCTCAAGACACCGATCGCAACGATCAAGTCCTATTCCGAATCGATAAAAGACGGCATCTATCCTTACGGAACGCTTGAGAAAAGCGTTGATGTCATCACGGAGAATGCGGATCGTCTGGAGAAGAAAGTATATTCTTTAATAACCTACAACAAGCTGGGATATCTCACGGATAATGGTGACAATATCCTCAATCTGAAGATGGCCCCGATCATTGAAAAGGCCATCATGGCGACCAATGCGCTTAATTCGGACATTGAGATAGAGACCGATATCGATGATGAAGTCTACTTCCATGGTGAAGAGGAACCATGGCGCGTCGTCATTGAAAACCTCATTGATAACGCTTTAAGATATGCGGAAAGTCTGATCAGGATCACGCTGGCCGATAATCTTCTGGAAGTATACAATGATGGCGAACCGATCGAAAAGGATCGTCTTGACAAGCTCTTCAAGCCTTATGAAAAAGGCAATAAGGGCAAGTTCGGTCTGGGTCTTTCGATCGTTAAAAGAGTGACGGAGACCTATGGCTATACCGTCACAGGTGAAAACATGTCGACAGGCGTCGTCTTCAGGATCTATACTTCCAAGAAGATGAAAAAGATGCCGAAGAAAAGAAAATCAAAGAAAAAGGATATAATTGAATAATGCAGACAGTAATAGACGGATTAAGACTCAGCTTTGACAAAAAAGGCAAAAAGGGCAGGAATGTCCTGCTTATGCATGGCTGGGGTCAGAATAAGGAGATGATGGATCTCATAGCTGAGCATCTCAGCGCTCATTTTACGGTGTATAATTTTGATCTGCCTGGTTTTGGCGGATCGGAAGAACCTAGTGATGCCTGGGGCTCATATGAATACTCGGAATTCATTCATAAGTTCTGTGAGAAGAAAAAGATAACGGATCCGATCATCATTGCCCATTCTTTCGGTTGCCGCGTTGCATTGCAATACGCCTACAAGTATAAGGTGCATAAGATGTGCCTGACCGGTGCAGCCGGCATCAGGGATGATCGAGGGGTGGATTACTACCTCAAGGTCTATTCATATAAGCTGGGCAAGAAGATCTTAAGTATAAAGCCTTTGGAAAGATACAAGGAGAGATTCATGAAGAACGCCGGTTCGGAAGATTACAAAAACAGCAGCGGCGTTATGCGTTCGACTTTCGTCAAGGTCGTCAATGAAGATCTGAAACCGCTCCTCTCACAGATCGAGAGTGAAACGCTTCTGGTCTTTGGGGAAAATGACGAGGCGACTCCTGTTTCCAAAGGGAAAACAATGGAGAAACTGATGCCTAATGCGGCTCTGGTCATCTTTGAAAATGATGATCACTATGCCTATTTCCATCAGACTCAGCGTTTCAACATGGTACTGGATGCCTTTTTGGAGAGTGACTATCAATGAATATTATCGTGACTATTTTATATCTCAGCGTTTTTCTTTCGCTGAGCTTCGTGTTCAACAAGCATGCCTTGCAGATGTTTCAGCAGAACCACTATGAACTCTACAGATACGCCAAGTGGTTTTTCAACAAAAACAATCTGCACTATTCTCTGACGATCGTTTATACCGTGCTGGTCCTGCTGGCTGGTACTTTGTTTAAAGACAAGGATCTTCTGATCATTCTGATCTCGACCATCTTTGCGATCATTTTCATATACAAAGAATCAAAGAAGACCTACATCAAGGATCTGGTCGTGACCAATAGAGTCAAAAGACAGATCATAGTGCTTTTTATAATCGAGGTACTTTTTTTCATCTGTGCCTTCAATGCCTTGCCGCTTGATGTATGCGGAGTTCTCTCTGTATTCATGCCGTATCTTTTCATCTTCCCGCTTGGCTTGATCACTTCTCCGATCGAAGAGCTGATCAAGAAGAGATACGAAAATGAAGCCAGACAGATTCTGGAAGAAGACAAGCGTCTGATCAAAATTGGCATTACCGGATCCTATGGCAAGACTTCAACCAAAAACATCATCTATGACATCATTTCCGAAAACAAGCTGACTTTGATCACCCCGGCTTCCTACAATACACCGATGGGTATCACCAGGACGATCAGGGAAATGCTGAAGCCGATCCATGAAGTATTTGTCTGCGAAATGGGTGCAGACAAGGTCGGAGATATCACTTATCTCATGGATATGGTCAACCCTTCAATCGGTGTCGTGACTTCGATCGGTCCTCAGCATCTCAACACATTCAAAAGTATGGAAAACATCATCTATGAAAAGATGCAGGAGATCGAGATGCTGCCGCGTAAGGGCGTCGGTTTCATCAACCTGGACAATGAATATATCGCAAACTACAGGATCCGCAACAATGTCAGAGTCGTCTCCGTAGGTATCGACAATACGGAAGCAGATCTTGTCGCCAAGAAAGTCAAATACTCTAAAAACGGTTCTTCATTTACCGTAAAGATAGGCAGAAAGAACTACAGTTTTACGACTTCCTTGCTGGGCAAACACAACATCACCAACATCCTGATCGGCATCGGTATCGCCATGGAGCTTGGCATCGATATAGAAGATATCGTGAAAAACGTCAAAAAGATCAATCAGGTGCAGCATCGTCTTGAGGTCAAGAAGATAAATGGATTCACCTTCATCGATGATGCCTTCAATTCCAATCCGGTCGGTTCAAAAATGGCCCTGGATGTATTGCAGATGATGGACGGCAATAGAGTCATCGTCACCCCGGG
>JAFWKS010000108.1 GCA_017511325.1 Erysipelotrichaceae bacterium | reverse complement strand
TTCCATACACGATCGGCGGAGGAATCGGTGAAAGCCGGCTGTGCATGCTGCTGATGAGAAAGGCTCATATCGGCGAAGTGCAGTCATCAATCTGGGATGATCAGACACTCAGCTGCTGCAAAGAAAAAGGCGTAATAATTCTATAATCGGTATCAAAGATGCCGATTATTGTTTTTATTGATGATTTTTAAGCTATAATATCTATGTATCAGAACATAGCTCAGCTTGGTAGAGCGCTCGGTTCGGGACCGAGAGGCCGAGAGTTCAAATCTCTTTGTTCAGACCATTGCAAACAAAGATTGTCTTGATATAGACAGTCTTTTTTTATCTGTATCTTTTACTATACATAATAAAACTGCCCTGCATACATTTTCTGTATACAAGGCAGTCTATAGATCTAAACTTGATTATCGATCTTTTTATAAGCCTTTTTCCAAAGCCAGAGTTCTGGTAGTGAGATCACATACCTCGCTTGGTCCATAGTACTGGATGGCACCAGGATAAGTGTAGCAGGTCTCTACTGCCCAGGTATCTCTGTTGGCTTCAAAGAACTTGAATGGTTTGCCATCGAGCTCTACCAGAGCTTTTCTGATGACCGGTTTATCTTCGCCGTGTCTTCTTTCGATGTTCATCATCTTGGTGATAGGCATACCGCCGGCAACCCACTGATCAGCAGGCTTAGACAGGTTGGAGATCTTTGAGAGATATCCGGTATATCCGTACTGTATCAGCATGAAGGCATTGTAGCCAAGAGAGTAGCAGTAATCCGCATCAAAATTTGATGGGAAGGCACATCTTCCTTCATAGCCGAAGAAGTGATGCAAAGCAGAGAATTTGCCCTTGTATGTGCCGCTTTTTCTTCTTTCTTCCAGTTTAGCCTTGACTAAAGCAGAGAAGAGTTTTTCTGATTCGATAAGAGATACCTGAACGTTGCCGTGCGGATCTCTTTCAAGGAAGAGCTGCTGCTGAATGCTTTCAGGCAGGATCGCAAAGACTTCCATGGCTTCCTTGCTTAAGCCGTTTTCAATAAAGGCGTATTTCTCTTTCCATGTAGACAAGGCGTTGAACTGTTCAGCCTTGGCTCCGGCCAGAAGTTCGTTGATCTCTTTGATCAAAGCAGAGAATTCAGGAACGAATTCGACAACACCTTCCGGAATGATCGCAACACCGAAATTCATGCCTTTGGCTGCGCGGTTCGCTACAGAATCAGCGATGTAGTCGGCAATCTGTGATAATGACATCTTTCTTTCTGATACTTCTTCAGATATCAAACAGATATTAGGCTGAGTCTCAAGAGCACATTCCAAAGCAACGTGGGAAGCACTGCGGCCCATGACCTTGATGAAGTGCCAGTATTTCTTGGCAGAGTTGGCATCTCTTTCGATATTGCCGATGAGCTCACTGTAGGTCTTGGTCACTGTATCGAAGCCGAATGAACACTCGATATCTTCATTCTTCAGATCGCCGTCGATCGTCTTTGGACAGCCGATGACCTGAACACCTGTTTCATGAGCTGCGAAATATTCAGCCAGAACAGCTGCATTGGTATTGGAATCATCACCGCCGATAATGACGATAGCTGTGATGTCATGTTTCTTGCACACTTCAGCTGCGACTGCAAACTGTTCCTCAGTTTCCAGTTTTGTACGGCCTGAGCCGATGATATCGAAACCGCCGGTATTTCTGTAGGCATCGATGAATTCATCATCAAATTCCACATAATCGTCTTCAAGAAGCCCGCTTGGTCCACCCTTGAAACCATAAAGCACATTATTCTTATCTGTAGCTTTCAAAGCGTCATAGAGACCACAGATGACGTTATGTCCGCCCGGAGCCTGTCCGCCCGAGAGGATGACACCAACGACCTGCTTTCTGGCTGCAGAAGTGTTTTCTCCTTTTTCAAAAGTTATTTCTTTTTTTCCGTATGTATTAGGGAAAAGTTCCTTGATCTTTTCCTGATCAGCTACAGACTGTGTAGCCTCGCCTTCCTTGACACAGATCTCTTTGATGCCATGTCTGAGCATGCCCGGAAGTTTTGGTTCATATTTAAGTCTTGCTTCCTGAAGTGGCGTAATCTTCATAAAATTGTTTCCTCCATCTTTACTATTCTAATTATACTCTTGAAGGTCTGCTCTTTAATAAAAAAATCAGGGTCACTCCTGACTGTCAACCTCTACCGGTCTTTTGAAATGGTGGTAGATGATATAAATGATCAGATAGACCGCAAAGGCCACAAAAAAACCCAGGATCCCCGATGCGACATCATAGAAATCCATTGATCCCGTGCCGGTATAAGCCTGCCCGATCTCGATCGCAAAAGAAACGACCAGCACGATCGTAAACACATAGGAAAAAGTTATGAAAAGCAGTCCGTAGTTTTTCGAGATCCACCTGAAGAGCGGTTGAATGATCACCAGCAGGAAGAATCCAAACAATCCGATGATCAGAAAATGCAGCTGTTTATCACTTAAGCCAAGTCCACTGTTATCGTTGATGCTTAAAAACTTGTTATGGAGCTTGACGATCAGGTTGACGATAAAATAGATAATTCTGCCCATATAACACCTCCTACAATATTATAATCATTGATATGTTCTAAATCATAACAAAAGGGCTTTTATTGATCCATAAGCCCTTTTGACTCTATTCATCTTTAAGATAAGCTGCCAGCGTTTCATAAAGCACATTCGGTTCGATCGGCTTCGACAAATGGGCATTCATTCCCGCTTCCAGAGATCTTTCAACGTCCTCATCGAAAACATTGGCTGTCATGGCGATGATCGGTATCGTCTTGGCATCTTTCTTGTCAAGCTGTCTGATCTCTTTCGTGGCACTTAGTCCGTCCATTATCGGCATGCGCACATCCATCAGGATCGCATCGTAATAATTGATTGGTTTTTCATTGAACATATCAACTGCCATCTTGCCATTGCTTGCGTGTTCACTGATCATTCCTTCCAGATCTAGCAGATCCGCCAGGATCTCGGCATTCTGTTCAACGTCTTCAGCTATCAATATGCGTTTGCCGGAAAGAAGTTCTTCAAAGAACGTATCTTCAGTCATGACGGCTGTTCCGCTTTGATTGTCATTTTTCTGATTGAGCAGTGCATAGATCTCCTTGTTCAGGACGTCCCCAAACAGTGGTTTTGACAGAATAGCTCCGATATTCTCTTTTTTGGCATCTTCTTCAAAGACATCCCAGTTGTATCCCGTCAGCATGATCACCGGTGTCTTGCCTTCATCAAACGATCTCACCTGATGGACCAGATCCAGACCGCTCAGTTCAGGCATCTTGTAGTCCGTGATGATCAGATCATAGGGCTGTCTGTTGTCGAAGGCATCTTTGATCATACCAAGACCTTCCAAAGGATCACAGGTCGTATCTGAAGTGATGTCGATGGTCTGCAATACATATTGAGTATGCTGGCAGGCGATCGGATCATCATCGATAACGATAGCTTTGAAGTTTTCCGGAAGTATGATGCTGCGCTCTTTTGCAGCGACTCTGTCAGATGTTTTCAAAGGAACCCTGACAGTGAAAACTGAACCGACACCCTTTTCGCTTTCGACCTGAATCGTACCGTTCATCAGTTCAATATAGCTCTTGGTTATCGCCATGCCCAGACCGCTGCCGCCATAGTTCGTAGTCAGGGAAGCGTTTTCCTGCGAGAAAGCTTCAAACAGCTTAGGAATGAATTCATTGTCCATACCGATCCCGGTATCTTTCATCGTAAATATCATTTCACAGGTGCCATCCTGTCTGTTTGCCTCTTCGACAATCAGATCGATATTGCCTCCAGTCTCGGTAAATTTGACCGAGTTGCCCAGGATGTTGATCAGCACCTGTTTG
>JAFWKS010000107.1 GCA_017511325.1 Erysipelotrichaceae bacterium | reverse complement strand
GAATCGAGATATTCGCTTTTAAACAGCGATCTGATCTCAGATACTCCATCGACATGGGGAGAGATCGTTTATGACTATACCAATGATCAATACTGGCCAAACGGCCTTGATTGCAGCGGCTTTGTTTCCTGGTGCCTGTTACAGGCGGGATATGATCCGGGAGATCTTGGAGCAGGGATCGCAGAATGGGAAGATCTTAGCGATCTGGGACCACTAAGTAATCTAAGGAATTCTCTTGATGAGATCAGAGTTGGCGATCTTTTGGTTGGCGGTGAAGATCCGATCGAAGGGGGACACATCGCCATGCTTGCCGGAAAAAAAGACGGATACTTCTACGTGGCGGAATCGCAGCAGACAAGCGAGTATTACTGGGGCTACTGCATCAGAAAGTATTCAGCCGAAGAGCTCCTTGAATACTTCTTCTATTGGGAAGATATGAGCGGATACTATCAGGAAGATGGAGATATAAGCGATTATTGGCTGGATCAGTATCCGTCATGATGCATGTTTCAAAGTAAAAAATATGAGACCTAAAGATGATTACCATATATATGTGATTCGTATAAGATTAATGTGTGAAAGATGATCCACACGATCAGTAAAAATGAGAGGAGGGTTGAAGATATGAAAAAATTCTTATTCTCGGTTTTTGCCAACACGATCGCTTTAGTACTGATAGATTATCTGTCTAAGTCGGTTGAATTCACCGGTGGCATCAATACAGTCATCATCCTGGCGATTATTGTCAGTTTTTTGAACATGACGATCAAGCCGATCCTGCAGTTTTTATCCTTTCCGGTATCCGTCATAACACTGGGCCTGTTCCATTTTATCGTTAACGGAGCAGTCGTTTTCATGGCTTTCAATATGACTGATGGTGCAACGATCTCCGGGTTGGGCCCGGCAGTCTTTGTGAGTATTGCCTTGTCATTGATGACCGGATTCATCGAAAGTGCTTTCGGACAGAAAGAATAGTTTTTGGAATAGTTAAGCTTTAAACTGAAAAGAATCATGAAAAAAAGCATGATTCTTTTTTCTTGATGATTTATAGTTATAAAAGAATATGCATATATGTTTAATAGGGATTTTGGAGGTATTATGAGTAAATTTCATTATGCAGGAAGATATAACGGGGATCCTGAAAGTCTGATCACTCATGAACATGAACCTGATCATGTTCCTTTCAAAGAAGCTGAAGATATGAATAGATTTGCTTTGATCATAAATGGCCTTTCGGTCGTTATTGCTGCTGCACTGCTTTTTATCTATTACAGACTGTCCGGTTCCTCTCTTGACATCTGGGGAATGATCCTGTCGATCGTTTTGACGATACCGCATGAATTTCTTCACGCGCTGTGCTTTGAAGGGGATGTATATATGTATGAAAATATCAGGAAAGGAATGCTGTTTGTTACAGGGCCTGGCACATTCTCGAAAGCCGGATTCATCTTCATGTGCATGCTTCCAAATATCGTGTTCGGCTTTATTCCTTTCATGATCTTTCTTATCGATCCTTCCCAAAAACTTCTGGGAACGCTAGGCGGGATCTCCATTGCTGCAGGAGCAGGAGATTACTACAATGCCTTCAATGCTT
>JAFWKS010000005.1 GCA_017511325.1 Erysipelotrichaceae bacterium | reverse complement strand
TGTCTGTAAAATCCATTTCCGGCGAACCGGGACGGATATCGGTGTTCTTATAGATGGCTGTTGATAGGTCGTAAAGGTGTTCGTAGAGATTGCTTAAACGATTGTCGATCGAAGCTGTCCAGTTGGTAGCGATCCTGATGTTGTCTTTTAGGACCGATTGCCTGTGAAATGTGTCATAGGTAGCTGAGACCATGATAAAAAACAGCAGTGACGTGACCAGGATACCGGTGATTAAAATGGCTGTTCTTTTTATTAGTGAATTTTTCACGAATATCAATCCTTCTTAAATTATATAACATCAGTCTGTTTCAATATAAAACGGGGTCGATCATGACCCCGTTTTGCTGTTTAAATCCTTAACTGATGATTAGTTCTTGTTGAGTTTTACCCATTCATCAGCCTGAGCCTGATAGTCAGCTACGATCTTGTCGATGCCGGCATCTTTGAGAGCCTGTAAGAATAATGGATACTGCTCATCAGGGTTGACATCACCATACAGCAAGCTGTTAGAGTACTGCTCTACGACGTTGGATACAGCAGTAACTTCATTCATGACATTAGTCGTTGCAGGGATGAAGCCGTATAGAGGTGGAGTAGCAGCTGCTTCGAATAAGATCTTGCCATATTCGCCGTTAGATCCGGTCTCGTTTCCTGATTCATATTCAAGGAAGTAATCGAAGCCGTTACCGATCATACCGCAAGAGTACATGCAGTTGTAAGGTACTGTATTGAAATCCATGCCTTCAGGATATCTGATCTTTGTATGATCTTCATTCCATTCGTAGTCCTGGCCTTCAGCACCGAAGATCAATGCATCCCAGATGAACTGATCTGTGTAAAGCAGGTTGATGAATCTGGCTGCAGCAGCTGGATCCTTGCATGAATGAGAGATACCGATACCTAATGTGTCAGTAGCTTTGTTGTCGATAGCGATAGTCTTGGCACCGAAAGTTGCACCATAAGTATTTGTTGTTGTGAACATTTCGGCAATTGAGTCTACATCGTTTGAGTGACCCATGATGACACCCTTAGATGCGCCGCCCATAACGACTGCGTCATGGCTCAAAGTGTTTGCGGAACCTTCTGGATCTGCATAGCCTTTCTGACGGAATTCATATGCCTTGTAGATGGCATTCTTGAATGCATCAGTCTCATAGTAGTTGTATAAAGTCGTGCTGTCACCGACAGTTGCAGTGTATGTGCCGACCTGAGAAGTCTTCAGAGACGACTGTAATACTCTGTCGAACTGGTTGCAGTATACCAGGAAGTAATCATCAGGATATACTGTCTTCAGCTTAGCCATTTCTTCACCTAATGTATCCAGATCTTTTACGTTAGCTGGATCAACACCGGCAGCCTTGGCTTCTTCTGATTCAACGAGATCCTTGTTGTAGATCCACTTCCAGTCAAGAACTGTACCGAAGTAACGAGGGATCATGTAGATGTGACCGTTGACTTTACCATTGTTCAATACATCGCCGATCATGTCGATCGTAGGCTTTAATTCGTTGCCTGCATAGTCATCTAATGGCAGGATATAGCCGTTGTCAGACCAGCCTGCTACATCGAATACCTGAACGATATCAGCTGTGTCATCGCCACCGCTGGCCAGTTCCATAGGGATCTTCTGCAGATAGTCGCCGATAGCCGTGATCTTCAGATGAATCTTGTATCCTGTCTCACCTAAAGTATTTGCCAGGTAGTTATTGATCGAATCTTCTACAGTCTGTGTAGCTTCCAGGTTTGGAACGATGAACAGTGTAGACATATCAAGTGTAATAACTGATGGTTCATCACTCTTCTTTTCACCGCCACCTGCACATCCTGCCATAGAAAGGCACATCAGGACGGTAAGCAAAAGAACTAAAAGTTTTTTCATTTTAATTTTCTCCCAAAAAATTTGGGGTCCTTTCGTTATATTCATTGAAACATAAGTGAAAATACAATTCTTTCAAAAAAAACACATCTGTTTTTGAATAAGATTACTTTTTTTAAGGAAACACCTTCAACTCTTAAAAACTTGAAAACGCAATACACTTTTTTAATACTTTTAAAATAAAGGTCTAAACTATAATACTCTTGAAAAACGAGGAGAATTTTTATAATGTCTACACTATTTGTCAAATTCAGGTCAAATGCTTTGGCCAGAAACGGTGAATTCTATATCCATCTGGTGGATAAAGGAATGCCTGATTTTTTGATCCAGGGCAATCCTTATTACAAGCGCAAACCTAAGACCATCATCCTGCTGCATGGCTACAGCGGAGACTGCACGGACTGGCTGTACAATTCTGCCGCTGCCGATTTCTCACTTAAATACAATCTCAATGTCGTCATGCCTAGCGGCGGACTCGACTTCTATCTGGACCAGGAAGCGACAGGTCATAAATTCTGTCAGTTCATCGGCGAATATCTGATCAATTATCTTCGCGATACCTTCCATATCGCTTTAAAGAAGGAAGATACGCTGATCGGCGGTCTTTCAATGGGCGGTTTCGGCGCCCTTCATACCGGCCTGATGTATCCGGAGACCTTTAGCGGCATCATGGCATTATCTTCAGCTTTGATCATCTACGGCCTCAAAGACATGAGACCGGAGATGAAAGATCCGGTCATGGCCAACTATGCCTACTATGTGAATGCGTTCGGCGATCTAAGCAAAGCCGAAAAGTCTGAACACAATCCGGAAGTGCTGTTCAAAAGAAACATGAAGGAAGGCAAAAAGAACCCAAGGATCTATATGGCCTGCGGTACGGAAGACTTCCTGCTTGAACCAAACCGCCGCATGAGAGACTTCCTGCTTAAACAGAAAGCCGATCTCAAATATGTCGAAGGTCCAGGCATTCACGACTGGAACTTCTGGACACCTCATGCCTACGAAGGCATCGAACATCTAATCAGTAAAAACAGGGGGAAATAAATATGACAAATTTTGAAAACGCAAAGGTACAGGTCAAACAAGGCTGGCTGCAGGGCTATGTCGAAGGTAATGTCAAGATCTTCAAAGGCATCCCTTATGCCGCACCTCCGGTCGGTGACCTTCGTTTCAGACATCCCGAGGATCCTGAAAGATGGCGCGGAGTCAGAAAGGCTGTACAGTATTCAGCAGCCGCCATCCAGCACGTCATGGAACAGGAAGATCTTCCAGCCAATGTCCATGGTGTTCCGCAGTTCATGGCTCCTTCTCAATACGAAGAGGACTGTCTGTATCTGAATGTATGGACACCGGCCAAGAGCGAGGAAGATAAGCTTCCGGTCTTCATCTGGATCCATGGCGGCGGTATGGTCGCAGGAAGCGGTTGCGAAGTAGTATGTGATGGTATCGGTCTCGCCAAGAGAAAAGATATGGTAGTCGTAACGATCAACTACCGTCTGGGCTTCTTCGGTTTCTTCGCTCATCCGGAACTGACTGCTGAAGCAGGCGGTACCAGCGGCAACTACGCCCTGTACGATATGCGCAAGGCCTGCAAGTGGGTCAAGGAAAATATTGCAAAGTTCGGTGGCGATCCTGACAGAATTACCGTAGCCGGTCAGTCAGGCGGTGCAGCCGGAACCGGTGCTCTACATGCCTCTCCATTGATGAAAGGCCTCATAAGCAGAGTCTCCATCGAAAGCGGTCCGATCTACTGGGGTTTCATGCAGCCAGGACCAAGAAAGAAGATGGAAGACCTTGGTATCGAATACATGAACTTCATCGGCTGCAAGTCTATCGAAGAACTAAGAAGAAAAGATGCCTGGGAACTCTTTGATCAGTATGAGGCGTTCCAGAGATCCAAAGGTGTCGGTCCGATGGGCTTTGGTTTCACCTTCTGTGTCGATGGCGAATTCATCCCTAAGAAATACTCCGAGATCATGGAAAACGGTGAATTCAATGACTTCGATGTCATGATCGGCTCCTGCGCGCAGGAATTTCCAGCTGTCAAAGCTGATGAATATTCTGTGGAACAGTATCACGAATACCTCAAGGAAGCTTTCGCTGACAACTATGAAAACATGTTGAAGTGGTATCCGGCTGATAATAAGATCATGGCTGCCAAGCAGGTCTCAACGATCGCTTCCGACATCATGCTGATGGGAAGTGCGAAGATCGGTGAATTCTGTGCCGAAAGAGGAAGAAATGCCTACGTCTGGCTGATGTCCAAAGAAAATGAGACCGAAAGAGGTCACAATGACGGTTCTCCGCACTGTGCGGAAATGCCATACGTCTTTGGCAGAGTCGATACCGGTGAAAGAAATCCGTTCTTCCCATATCACTGGGTAGGTGCCGACTATGACTTCATGGAACTCATTCAGGGTTACTGGTACAGCTTTGCCGCAAATGGCGATCCTAATGGCGAAGGAAGACCGGAATGGAAAAAGTATGCCGAAAACTTTGACATCATCAATCTTAACAACGATTCCAGGATGATCGCCAAACAAGATCAGGAGAAGTTCAAATATTTCTATGAAAAACTTCAAAGCAACAATTTCGTGATCTCGCTGTTTGGCCCGGCCAGATTCACACCAAAAGACTGATATGAAAGATAAACCTATACTTGAGATCCACATCGATATAGCTGAAAAGGGATTGAAGATGACTACGGAACTAGGCGAGGTATCGATGATACCTTTCTCGGGGACAGTCGACTGTGAATTGTTTAAAGGCATCGTTGAACCCTGGGGCGTCGATACCGTGATCGTCGATCAGACCAATATGCGTCATCTTTCAGCCCGCTATGTCCTTTCCGGCAAAGACAAAGACGGACAGGACTGCCACATCTATATCGAAAATAACGGCTGGATGGCAAATAGACCTTCGATGCATTTTGATACAGTACCGACCTTCCGCACCGATTCCAGACTCCTGGCTCCACTGCTTCACTCTGAAAGGTTTGTCGGTACAGGTGACGTGCAGACCGATGGCCTATGGATCAGATTCTACAGGATCGAAGATAAATAATAGAGATCACTTAAAAATCGTAAAAGCTGCCTTTTGAATAAGGCAGCTTTTCATTTATCCTTGTTTATCTGATCAACTAATCTTCTTCTATGACGATCTTGCCGTCTTTTCTTGAGAAGCGTTTGATGAAATCATATGCGAACCTGTTGGTAAAAGGACGGATCTCATGGCCGTGATTGGTGATGGCCATCAGACAGGTATAGCAGTTTTCATCCTGCGAATCATAATAATGGACAAAATATTCACTCTTCGGATATTGTTCATCGTGCAGAATATCAACTCTGTCACCTTTTGTGCCGACATACGGATCTTCCCAGTTTTCCTTGTTTTCATCGAGTTCAAAGTTCTTTTCAAGACCGTTTACCATAGCCAGATATTTCATTCTTTCGATCGCCCTGACATCGTGACATGGCAGTTCTACCAGCGGAGAACTTGCACCTCCGACATACAGCAATGGGACAAGGACATCTTCATTGATGTTTTCGGTCTTGCCGAAGAAACAGTTGTTGCCCGGGTAATCAGCCGCATCCATCGGCAGCAGTCCCGCAAATCTTTCCGGACACTGCTGGAAGAGATCCCAGCTCTTGATGCCGCCCATCGAGAAACCGGTCGCATAGATCCTTTCTTCATCGATCGCATATTCCTCGCACAGATGATCGATCAAAGAAACGACTTCTAATGCCGATACTTTCATGTGCATCTCGACCGCCACGGCGATGAAGCCGTTCTCTTTAGCGATCTCTGGCCATTCAGCCAAAGAAGCTGTTGCATAGGCAGAATCTCCCCCGCCATGGAACACCAGCATCAAAGGCCTTCTGGTGTAAGTCACATCAAGATCCTTGTCATAAAAGGTCACATAGCCGACTTTGTGCTCACTGGCTCTTAAAAACGGCAGGCCTTTTCTGAAGCTTGCGTTGTCTTCAGCGATTGGAAGCATGACTTCCTCAGCCTTGGCAGTGATGCCTTCTGCCTCATAGTTGTAGGCCTTCATGATCTTGCCGACCCAGCGGCGGTAATTGCCGACGTAAGCTCTGAAGTCACGTTTCAGATTGTAGTCGTCCTGCATCAGGACATCGCCGCAGCTTCCTCTTAAGACTGCATTCTGTTCAGGAGTGTTGTTTATCGAGACGACATGGATATCGTTTTCTTCCGGTTCCGGAACGACAGAAAGATCCTTGAGCGTAACACAGACCGGTGTGACATCCGCTGATCCCAGATCTCCCATCGAGATATCGCCGTTTATCTTCTTCAGATAATTCAAGGCAAGGTAATCAGCACCGCTGCCGAATCCATAGACATACATCCTGACACAGGATCCCAGGATGTTGTAGGACTGTTCATCAGGTCTGGTGTCATCTTTCATGACAGCTAGACCGTCACGGAAATTCATCTGAGCGATACCCAGGTTGTTTACGACAGCTTCATAGCCGCCGCGAACCTCATTTCTCCAGGTCTTGCCTTTCGGATTGACCATGATGATCCCGACACCGTTCTCTTTAGCTACCTGCTTCAATCCGCTCTCTTCGATCAGATCCCTCAGCCCGACAAAGTTTGTCTTCTCGTTCGGGAAACAAAGGATAGTCGGACCGGTAAACCCATAGTTGATCAGATTTGATTTGATCTCGTTGAATGGCTGGATATAAAGGACCTGAAATCCGTTATCTTCAAATTCATAGTAGATATCACCTTCACTGGTTCTGATCAGCTTTTCGATCTTTTTAAATGCCATCCCTAATACCTCTTTTCTATTCTGTATGTTTCACTATTGAAATCCGCAAACAGGCTCACACTTCCCTTTTCGTTGGTCCAGGTGATCTCCATTCTGGATTCGTTGCATTCAACATTTATCTCGGCGTCTTCACTGAATACCGGACAGGTATTGCGGAACCTTAGCAGTTCAAGCTGATCTTTTACGACATCTTTCTTCAATAATTCCTTAGTCTGTTCAAGCGTGAGATTGCTGCGATTGATCTCCTTGTGCCCGCCGGCACCGGCTCTTTCCATTGCGGCGTAGTCGTTTTTGCCGGCAAACAGATCAAGATACCAGATCTGCGGTTTGCCCGGCATGAACAGCTGGATGGCTCTGGCCATCTCCATGCGCTTGTCATCTTCACCAAGTGCAGAATAGTATGTTGCATTTACCTGATAATAGACATTCTTGGCGCCATGGAGATCCTTGACATATCCGCCTCTTGCGACAACGGTGTCGATAATGGTCTGTATATCTTCATCAGGAAGCAATCCCTTTAAGTCCAGTAGAGGGATACCGTCGTGGCATCCCAGCATGTTTACTGTCAGAATCCTGTTTTCAATGACCTCATCGGCCCACTTCTTGAGATACTCACCGTTTTTCCTGATGAAGGCATCGATCAACAGGCCCGGCAAAAAGAAGTCATAGACCATGTAGCCTTTATCAGAAAGCAGTTTATATATCTTTTCTTCATAGCTCGCATGGATCTCCGGCAGCAGCGTCAATCCAAGCTTGGATGCTTCAGTGTTTATCTTTTCCAAAAGATCCCAGGTACCAGGATCGTTTAGGAAGTTCTTTTCTCCCGGCTCCTTAGGCGCATAGGCAAACGCATCAAGTCTGACGATCGCCACGCCATAGTCTGCCAGTTTTCTTAAAGTCTCACAATAATAGTCAAAGACCAGCGGTGACTTGATGTTGAGATCCATCTGCCCCAGATAGCTTCGATTGTCTTTAAGATATTTAACTATCTCATCCTTGTAACAGTTGAATTCCTTGAGATCGATATCTTCAATAGCCTTCTTTTCCTTAAGATCCTTGTTGACTGTTTCAGAGATCCTCATTGCCGTTGCGTATTGCAGATCAAGTTTTCTGACCAGCTCTAGCGGATCAAGCTGATTATAAATGACTTCCTGATAGAAGGTATTCCAGTATGGAACGTCTCTGCCATCAGGGAAACGGACCATCAGGATCGGCAATCCGGCTTTGCGGAAAAACATGTTTTTGATGTATTCCTGATCCGGAACGATATAGCCTTCTGAACACATCTCACCCTTGCCTGCCCAGAACTTGTTCCAGTCGATGAAGAAATCGCGATACTTTGATCCATCGCCGTATTTCAAGATGTCCTGAAACTGCTTTGACAATACCGAGATGTGGTTGAGGATAAAATCCATAAGCAGGTCGATATTGAGTTCATGCAGATCATCGATATCTTTCCTGCTGGCCAGCGTCTCTGAGATCTCATAATCGATCAGAGAAAATCCTCTGTCAAGATCGGTATTGAATACACTTGGCAGGATATAAAACGATCTGAAGGTGTCCTTGAATTCTTCTTTCTTCAACAGGGATACGATATCTGACAGTCTTCCTCCGACGCTGTCGGGATAGGCATTCAGCATCGTTCCGATGCCCATTTTCTTTTCGGCCATAGTCCTCCTTCTAGTTCATGATCTCGCCTGCTTTGGAGATCCTGATCTTCGCAAACTTTCCTCTTTCATCGAGCTCTTCCTGTTCAACAGAAAGCACCAGTGTCGTAAAGGCCGAATCGACCTTGCCGTCTCTGGCTCTTAAGCGGCGGTGCTCCATCGTCTCTTCAGGTGTTGAATTCAACAGGATCGGGATATCGATGTCCTTGAGGTCTTCGTTTCCGCCGTGCGTCCATTCGATCACCAGTACGTCTATATCAGAAAAATCGATCTGATCATACCAACGTTCCTCTTCCTTGCGTCCCATCCTTTTGAGGTAGATCTTCGCTTCACCTTTTTTGAAATCATCGATGATCTTATTGACTTCATTGTAATCCTGTTCCCTGTCTGTTCCCAGATACCTTTTCAAGGCTCTGCGGCCTGCCTTCTGGTAGATCTCAAGCCAGGGATACTCTTTTGTCATGGCTTTATCAGGATCGGTCTCATCAGTCCACAGTTTAAATAACGTTTCCTTTATCTCATCATTGTACATTTTCTCATCGACAAGACCTCTTAAGCCGGCAGCTCTATAAATCGAAAGTCTTTCCGCATCGTTATAAAGCGGGATGCGGTACGGATAGTTGTCACCCGATAATACATAGGCTCCGATCCCGACATCTTTCAGATAATATGTCAGTAAAGAAGCGATCTCGCTTTTTCCGACACCGGATCCGCCAAACACTGATACGACGACTTTTTCAGAACAGTTTTTTCTTAGTTCTTCGATCAGTAAAGGAAAGATCTTCTTTGCCTTGTCAATATGATCTTCGTTGATCGCGATCTTGTCTCCCGGCATATCGCCATGCGGCATGTTTTCATCAAGCTGAGGTGCTATCCACTTTTCAGGATCGATCTCAAGCAGTTTCTCTTTAAGCATCTTTTCCCTCCAGAACATATTTCTTTATGTAGTTGACCAGTTCTTTTGCCATCCTGTTGTTCGTCTTCATCGAAGGGTGGCCCATCGCTCCATAGCCTTCAAACATCACGTTGATCGGGATGTATTCAAAGCAGCAGATCTTCTTATCACCGGTCTCCTGTTTCAATTCTTCCACTATATCCCTGATGTGATAGTAAAGATAGTAATCCATCGAGCCCAGGGTGCAGCAGATGAAAGTATCCGGTCCGTTGAAGCTCCTTAACTGTCTGATGAATTCCTTATACCTTGCATGGAACCAGTCTTCCATGGCTTTGATCTCATTGAAATCGCGGTAGAAACGGATCGGATTGGAATCGTTTGTGCCCAGATTGACGACGACTATATCCGCATGGTTCTTCTTAAAATCCCATTCCCTGTTTTCTCTTTTGAATTTTGTGGCAAAGAGTTCGTCCGTGTAGCGGTATATATCTTCCATCGCATGCATCGGAAACATCGGATGTTCAGGCTTGGCAGCACTGATGCCTGATTCGCAGATCATATTGAATTCATAGCCCAGCATCCTTGCAGCCTGTGCTCCGTAGCTCATCCAGCCATTTTCTTCGCTCGTCTTGAAGACCAGTGAATTGTTTTCCGCTTCATTACCGAAACCGCAAGTGATCGAATCACCGATTATCTCCATCAAAGGTCTTTCATCTTTGTATTCCAGAAATTCTCCATCAGTCTCCACTTCGAGTATCCCGAGTTTGCCTCTGGCATTTTCGGAGACTTTGACGATCCTTAACTCAACAATCTTTTCTTCCTTTGCTTCATAGACGCTGAGCCAATCATCTTCTTCATTGCATACATGACGATAGATCAGCTCATCATTCAAAGCCAGACCCACACATGGCCAGTCAGGATCTGGTGTCGGCATATTAGGCATGCCCTGAAGCTGATCATAGCTTGCCTTGACTTTGATCTTAAGGGTCTTGCCTGAGATCTTTACGGTAAAACCGGAACAGGTCCAGTTGCAGTAGAGGGCCTGCGACTGTTCATCATAGACAGTCCTTCCAT
Source organism: Erysipelotrichaceae bacterium (assembly GCA_017511325.1). Next base: position 8,381 of record JAFWKS010000005.1, on the reverse strand, counting down.
GGACCTTGATTAATGGCAGCAGTTCTTTGATCTTCATTTCTATTCACCTTTCACAACGTATCTGTACATATCACCTGAAGGCACATATGTCACGTTCACTTTGTTTTCTATAAGTTCATCTAGCCAGTCTTTCATATACCTCATACCCAGCTCTTCCCAGTTGAAGTGGCCGATATTGATGGCTGCTTTATTCTTGCCCAGTTCGTTCGCATCTCTTATGTAGGATAAAACAGTCCAGTCGATGACTTCGCCCGGTATGATGACATCCGCAAAATCTTCCAGTGTTTCGATCACCTTGACGGAGTATTCGCCCTTGCTGCCATCTTTCTTAATGTAATCATTTGGAAAAAGGTGTCCTACAAAAGCTATCTTACTGACTCTGTTTTCAGGATCACCGATGATCCTGGCGCCGTTGAGTCCGATCTTTTCAATGAGATAGGCAGCTAACTGCTTGACGCTCATCTCTTCTACTTCAACCAGGTAGTGGGCAAACAGTCCGGTATCGCGATCGACTCTGGCGTTATCCTGCCAGCCCAGATACTTCAATACACCGGCGAAGATGCAATCGGGATCATGGAAATGCATATGATCGTGATCGCGCCAGATGACGATACCGTGTTCATCAAGCAGCTTTCTTTTTTCTTCATAGACTTGATTGCCGAATTCTTCAAACCAGCCTGGTCCGTCTTCGGATGTATAGAAGGTCGGTTCGTGAACGACAACGAGGTTGGCGCCCAGTTCTATGGCTTTTCTGATGACGGCAATGTTTGGCGTCAAGGCTGTCACTACGCCTGTGCACTCTGTATCGGGATCGCCGCACTTGTAGCTGTCGCAGCCTTTGTAGTCCTCAAGATGAGGATGATAATCAAGGATCTTGTCGATTATTTCTCTTACTTTCATACTTAAACCTCGCATGTAAAGCCATATACCGGATTTGCTTCCGAATTATACAGTACTGCAACGCAATAATTCGCTTCGCAGTATTCAACTTTTATCTTTTCCCTGGACATGTCTGTTTTGATGATCAGCTTGTCTTTATCGATGCTTGCTTCATATTCAAGTTCTTTTCCTTCAAAGCTGAGCTTAAGACAGTCTTTGAGATCGCCTTTGATCGATAGACCATCAGCTGTATTGTCAAAACTGATCTCTATGGCATCTTTTCTTTCAGCCTTCAGGATGCGCGGACAGTCCGCTGTCAAAGACTTGTCGCCATAGCTGTGTTTCATCACAATCCTTGCGAGCCTTTCTCCGACTGTCTTCTTGCAGCGCGGATGGATGTTGTAGCGCTCTCCGGCATCGAGGATGCAGACATCGTAGACATCACTTAAGGAAGCAGCAACCTTTTCCTGCTTGTGGCGCAGATCGTTGTATCTCTTGGCGGCTGTTGCGCCTGCTCCTTCAAAAGGTGCCAGTTCGATCTGATAGAAAGGAAGATCTTCTTTCCAGAGCTTTCTCCAGCTTTTTATCATCGTGATCATGGACACGTCGTAGAAGTCGACCCAGTCTCTGGCGTCATCATCTTCGCCCTGATACCAGATGAATCCTTTTATTGCGTATGGTGCCACGCTGCATAACATGTTTTCATATAAGCCTGATGGCCTTACAACACTGCGCGGACCCGGTGCATATGGTGCATAGTCCAATACCGGCATCGTTGAAGGATCAAAGTTCTCAAAGAACTCCTTGCCAAAACCGCCCATCATGAATTTTTCTGAGAAGGCTTCCTGTTCCGGTGTCGGGTCAGGATTTCTGATCTCGCTTGCCCTTATATATTTTGGCCAGTCTGTCTTGGCGCAGGCTTCATTATGCCAGTCCAGTATCGGTTTAAGCTTTTCTTCTTTTTCAAGATCTTCCATGGCCGTCCAGGCTGCGACAGGTGTTCCGCCCCAGTTGCAGCTGATGATGCCTACGGGGACATCGAGTTTTTCTCTTAGGACCATGCCCATATAGGCTGCTACAGCCGAAAAGTATCTGCGGTCTTCTTCTTTTATCCATTTGCGCCAGAATCCGGCTTCAGGCATATCGTTTATCTCCAGGAAGCCTTTGAAATTAGTCTGCGGATAAGTGAAACATCTTAAAAGATCATCATCTTTTCCTTCTTTGGTCTCAGGAAAATCGATGTCATACTTCATCAGAAATTCCATATTCGACTGACCGCCGGCCAGCCAGACTTCACCGATTGCCACATCATTAAAAACTATCCTTTCATTGCTTCTTGAAGAAATGATCTCCAGACTCGTCCTGTTGGAAGCTTTTTCGGGATCCAAAGTCACACACCAGTTTCCCTTCTGGGCGATCGTACTTACACACTGATCATTGAGTTTTACAGTGATCGTATCATTATTTATACTGGTGCCCCAGATCTTTATCTCCTTGTCTCTTTGAAGGACCATCCCTTCCCCAAAGATCGATGCAGGCTGAAGTTTCATCTTACAGGATCCTTCCTTCCACATCCTTGAAGAAACGGTCGCAGTCTCTTGCGGCCAGTTCAGGCATCTCATCAGCTCCGCCATGTCCAAGGTGCTGATACATCAGATAGGTCGCACCAGGTATGGCTTTAGCTACTTCCAAAGCAGCTTCCGGTGTTGCCAGAGGATCAAGACCGCCCTCCCAGATCATGACCGGGAAATCTATCTCGTGAAGTCTTTGCAGCAGTTCTTCCTGTGACTTGGCGTTGCAGCCGGTCATATCTCCCAGCATCGGCAAGGCAAATTCTTCCTTCTTGCGGTGCATCAGGATATCAAGGTGCTCCTCAAAGTTTTCTTTCCTTCTCTTGAGTCTTTCGGGATTATTTGTTGGCCAGGTCTCGATCCACGCTGTTTTCTTTAACTGTTCGACATTGCCGACGAATTCTTCTGCGTGATCTCTCATCTTGGCTAAAGGAGCCGGCAGATCTCTTTGTTCGTGATACTGTGTTATGCCATCAACGCAGACATAGGCTCTGATAAGTTCAGGTCTATGAAATGCGATATACCATGGTGCCCAGTTGCCATGCGAGATACCGGTATAGTAAAAGGATCTGATGCCCATGACTTCCGCAAAAGCCATCAGATCTTCGCCCCAGATCGCCGCATAGTCTCTTAAGGTCTGATCATAGATATGTTCAGATTCGCCATAGCCTCTCATATATACCAGAAAACAATGATAGTCATATGGCGGCTGTCCTAACAGTGCCATATGGGAATCCTTGAAAAAGAAATTCTGGGTTGAAAGCAGATACTTGTCTCCGCTTCCGTATTCTCTGTAAGCCAGTTTTACACCATTCACATCAACTGTTTTTATTTCATGCATAAAATGATACCTCTTCCTGTATTTCGTTTTTAGAATATCAGCTGAAAGCACATGAAAAAATCAAAATAAATGCCTTGATTTATAATTTTCTCTTCTTTGTTTAATTATGATGCTGTTTGCTTTAAATGAAATGATCCTTATGAAGATACAATATAATATAGTTGATTGTTTATGGATAGATATATGACACAGCCATTGAAAAACAGAAGATCGATCAGGATCAGAAGACTGCTTTCCTTTGTCTTGCTGCTGATGCTTGCAGCGATGCCTTTTGGCGTCTTTGCTGAAGAAGATGTATCGATCAAAGACTATAACGGCAAGCCTATCGGAGTATTGGTCGGACCTTTGATGGAAGGCCTTGCTGATGAATACTTTCCAGACAGTGAACACCTTCTTTTAAATACCTATACAGATTGTATCGCAGCCCTGCTCACAGACAAGATCAAAGGCTTTCTGGCTGATGAGCCAAGTCTTAAAATGGTCTGCGCTGAACAGCCTGAGATAAGCTATCTTCCTGAAAAGCTCATGAACAACCAATACAGTTTTGCCTTCAGAAAGAACGATCCTGAAAGTGCCTCCTTATGTGAAGAGCTCAACGGATTCATCAGAAGGTGCTGGGAAGACGGGACTATGAAACAGATCGAAGATACCTGGTTTGGCTATGATGAAGACAAGAAAGTCGTTGACATGTCTAAGCTCAGAAACGATAAACGGATCTTGAGAGTTGCGACGACTTCTGCCGATATGCCTTTTTCATATATCAAGGATGGAAAGAACGTCGGCTATGATATCGATCTTGTCACCCGCTTCTGCCTGGAAAAAGGTTATGGTCTTGAACTTGTAGATGTTGACTTTGCGGGCAGGATCCCGGAAGTCGAATCCGGCAAGTGTGATTTCTCGACCGATATGAACGTCACTCCGGAAAGACAGGAACAGGTCCTGTTTTCTGAACCGACCAGTCATGGAGGCATCGTACTGGCAGTCCGCAAAGCTGACCTTGAAGGTGATAAGGATACTTCAAATAACGATACATATAAGAGCCTCGATGAGCTTGCAGGCAAAAGGATCGGCATAACGACCGGTTCCATCCACGACAAGCTGATCGAAAAACGTCTTCCGACAGCCAAGATCATGTATTTTACCGGTCTGGCCGATCTTCCTGTCGCCTTGAAAGCCAAACAGATCGATGCGTTCGTCTGTCCTGAATCGGCCGTCATCTTCATGCATTATGAAGATGAAAGTCTGATCTGGTTTGATGAATCACTGACTGACGCAAATCTCGCTTTTGCCTTCCCTAAGAGCGAAGAAGGCCGAAAGCTCAATGAAAGATTCGATGAATATCTGGGAAGGCTGATAGCCGACAAGACCATAGATAAACTTAAGGAAAAGTGGTTTGCAGCTGATGAAGAAAATAAATCGCTCATCGATTATGCAGCCCTTAAGGATATAAACGGCACTCTGCACGTAGCTACAGCTGCCCAGCAGATGCCTTACTGTTATGTAAGAGACGATCTGGTCGTAGGCCTGGAGATAGAGATCATCGCCAACTTCTGCCAAGAAAACGGCTATGGTCTTGAAGTGGATAAAATGAACTTCGACGGCGTGCTTGCCTCATTGCAGTCGGGCAAAGCCGATCTTGCGGCTTCCTGTCTTGCGGTAACTGAAGAAAGGAAACAGAGTGTAGATTTCTCCAGATCATATTCAAGTCAGAGCGTCGTTCTGGTCATTGAAGATGAGAAAGTCTCAGCAAAGACCGGCTTCATCAGCAGCATCTTCAACAGTTTCTACAAAACTTTCATCAGAGAGGATCGCTATAGGCTCTTTCTGGAAGGAATAGGCACGACGATGTTTATAACGCTCTTGTCGGTATTGTTTGGCACGATCCTGGGCTTTCTTCTTTTCATAGTCTGCCGCAACGGCAATGTGCTTCCCAACAGGATCACCGGTGTTTGTATCTTCCTTGTACAGGGCATGCCGATGGTAGTACTGCTTATGGTGCTTTACTATATCATCTTCGGTTCAGTGGCGATCAGCGGCATCAGTGTAGCGGTGCTTGGCTTCAGCGCTACTTTTGGAGCCTCTGTATTCGGCTTGATAAAAATGGCTGTCGGCACGATCGAGCGCGGTCAGTATGAAGCGGCTTATGCCCTGGGACACTCCAACAGACAGACCTTCTATCGCATCATCCTGCCTCAGGCTCTCCCGCACGTCATGCCCGCCTATCGCGGTGAGATAGTCAGTCTTATCAAAGCTACGGCAATCGTCGGCTATATCGCCGTTCAGGATCTGACCAAGATGGGAGACATCGTCAGAAGCAGGACCTATGAAGCCTTCTTCCCTTTGATCGCCATCACTATTATCTACTTTGTCCTGGAAGGCCTGCTTGGTCTTCTTGTAAGCAGGATCTCGATGAACATCGATCCTAAAAACCGCAAGGCTCCTGATCTTCTGAAAGGAGTGAAGATCCATGATTAAGATCGAACACCTAAGAAAATCATACGACAACGCCATTCCGCTTGAAGATCTAAGTGTGCAGATAAATGACGGCGATATCATTGCGATCATCGGACCTTCCGGTACCGGCAAGAGCACTCTGCTTCGCTGCATCAACCTTCTGGAAGAACCCGATTCCGGTCACATCTATATCGACGATCAGGATATAACGGCTGAAAACTGCGATATCAGCAGGATCCGTCAGAAAGTAGGGATGGTCTTCCAGAATTTCAATCTCTTCAATCACCTTAACGTCATTGAAAACATCATGCTGTCGCCAGTCAAACTCAAAGGCATGGATCGTCAGGCTGCCTTTGATAAAGGCATCGAGCTTTTAAGGATGGTAGGCCTGGTCGAAAAAGCCTTCAACTATCCTGATGAACTTTCCGGCGGACAGAAACAGCGTGTAGCGATCGCCAGGACTCTGGCAATGGATCCTGAAGTCATCATGCTGGACGAACCGACGAGCGCCCTTGATCCGACGATGGTAAATGAAGTTGAAACAGTTATCGGCGAACTTGCCAAAATGGGCAAGACGATGCTGATCGTGACTCATGAGATGAACTTCGCCCGTTTCATATCCAACCGTGTCTTCTACATGGATGAAGGAAGCATCTATGAAGATGGTACCCCTGAAGAGATCTTTGATAGACCAAAGAAGGAAAAGACCCGCCGTTTCGTAAAGAAGCTCAAAGTCCTTACTCTGGATATCGCTTCCCGCAATTACGACTTCTTAAGCATGGCCTCTAAGATCGAGACCTACTGCAGCAAGAACCAGATCCCTTCGTCTTTAGGAAAACGCATCCTGCTGGTCTTTGAAGAAGTCAGTCAGCTGCTGATCGGCTCACTTAAGGATCCTCGTTTCAAAGCGGTCTTTGAATATTCGAACAAGGATGAAAGTGCCTGCTGGACATTCAATTATGCAGGCGAACAAAACGAGGTATCAGAGATCCCTGATGATCTATCTGCCAAAGTACTAAGCGGGATCTGTGAGACGATGAAATACTCCTATGAAGCCGATAATGAGCTTCCGGATCAGTTCATCCTTAAAATCAAGACCGATTAAGCAAAGCACCCCTTATCATTACAAGGGTGCTTTTTCTGTTAAAGGTTTGTGACATAATCAAAAACGCACGACACATATTTTAAAGGAATCATCATAAGTATCTGGAATAATTAAGATGTAATGCTGGCTCCACATTTACAGCAAGCCAAAAAGGAGGGAACCGTTGCTCACGGGTCAACATAGTGGAGACATGTTGAAAATGTTGAAGATCCTTAGTGTCGGTCTTCAATGAGGTAAAAGGGCAAAGGCCTGATTATCAGAGCAGAATCGATGTCAAGTATTACATTAAAAAACATTAAGAAGATCTACCCGATCACCCCGGAAGAGATCAAGCAGAACAAGAGAGCTGCCAAGAAAAGACAGGAAACAGCTCCGGATGAGGATTTCGTACCTAATCTGCAGATCACTGACGAAGGCGTTGTAGCCGTTCAGGAATTCAACCTGGAGATCAAGGATAAGGAATTCGTTGTCCTGGTCGGTCCTTCAGGATGCGGCAAGTCTACGACTTTGCGTATGATCGCCGGACTTGAAGAGATCACTGAAGGCGAACTCTACATCGGCGACAAACTCTCAAACGTCATCGCTCCGCGTGACCGTAACATCGCCATGGTCTTCCAGAACTATTCACTTTATCCGCACATGACAGTCTATGAAAATATGGCCTTCTCTTTGAAACTGGCTAAACTGCCAAAAGAAGAGATCGAAGAAAAAGTCAGAGAAGCAGCCAGGACCCTGGAGATCACACAGATCCTCGACCGTCTTCCAAAAGCTCTTTCCGGCGGTCAGAGGCAGAGAGTTGCGATCGGACGTGCGATCGTTCGTTCACCTCAGGTCATCCTGATGGATGAACCATTATCCAACCTTGATGCCAAACTGCGTGGACAGATGCGTTCCGAGATCATCAGACTGCGTCAGAAGATCAATACAACATTCGTATACGTTACCCACGACCAGGTCGAAGCAATGACTCTCGGTGACAGGATCGTCGTCATGAAAGACGGCTTCATCCAGCAGGTCGGTACGCCGCAGGAAGTTTTCAATCATCCTTACAATGTCTTCGTTGCCGGCTTCATTGGAACTCCGCAGATCAACTTCTTCCACAATATCCCGCTGACAAAAAGAAACGGCGAATACTATGTAACTATTCAGGGCAGAGATATCAAGCTTGATGAAAGATATCAGAAAGGTCTTAAAGAAAAAGACCAGAGCGAGACTACTGTTATCGTAGGTGTAAGACCTGTACATATCGAAATGGCTGAGGAAGGCTTCAGCGGCAATATCGAAGTATCAGAAATGATGGGCTCAGAGGTGCATTTACACATCAACCTCAATGGCGAAGATATCGTTGCCGTCATACCGACTGCCAACCTCGATCTTGAAAAAGTCTCTTTGGGCAAGGAATTCACCTTCAATTTCAATCCGTCACTGATCCATGTCTTTGACGCCGAGAGTGAAAACAATCTTATCTAAATATATAAACTTATGTATCAGAATAATTACGCAGAATTGAAAAAACTCGTCGCTCAGGACG
>JAFWKS010000106.1 GCA_017511325.1 Erysipelotrichaceae bacterium | reverse complement strand
GTATGGGAAGAGAGACAAGCAGCACCAGAAGTATGGCATTGGCCGGAATCTGTCTGTTATTAAGATTTGCAAAACGCCCGGGCAGGATGCCGTCCTGTGCCACGGCATAGCACAGGCGGCTCAGGGCACGCAGCATGCCGATCAGGCTGGTGAGGACCAGTGACAGCAAAGATGCCATCAGAATATTCACACCGGCCTGGCCGAGATAATGATGAGCGGCATAGAAAGCCGGGAAAGCACTAATGCCGGAATTGCTGCCAAGATCTCTGATATATTCAAGCCACGAACCATACTGTGCAGGATAAGCCGTGACCGAAAGCAGAGTCACAAAAATATATAAGAGCGTCGTGCTGATGACTGAGATCACCAGCATGCGGAAGATCTTGTTTCCTTTGAAAGAGAATTCTTCAGCGCTGTGTGAAACACTTTCAAAACCGATGAAAGCCCATGGAGAGATGACCGCAATATTTATGATCTGGGATAAAGCATTTGTCTCCGGAATGAAATCAGGTTTGATGCCGATCCTGTTTCCAAAAAAAGCGCTGGCAAATACCATTACGATACCGCAGGTAAACACACTGGCCAGCACGGTCATGATGATCTTGGAAAGTCTTTTTCCTCTGTAGCATAAGATCGCAACCAGCATGATCGAGATGATCGTCAGAAAAGTCTCACCGAAGTATACGTCATAGCCGAAAAGCGTATACATCCGTCCAAACATGAACATATCGCCTACGAAATTGCGCACAAACAGCGGAATAGCTGTCGCATTAGCCCATAAGATAGCCAGGTAGACCAAAGACAGGAACCAGGCAGTCAGAAAACCGCGATCATGGCCAAACCGTTCCTTAACATAGGTATAGGCACCGCCTCCGTCAGGATAGATCTCCATCATGTAGAAGTAGTTCCTGCTTATTACCAGCATGATCAAAGCTCCGATGATCAGTCCCAGAGTACTTCCTACAGGGCCGGCCTTTGCCAGATAGGTATTTGCCGTTACGACCAGTGAACCCCAGCCTATCGCTGTACCGATCGAAAAGGCCCATGCTTCAAAGACCGAGAGACTATTTGCGTTTTTCCTTATTTCCCTATTTTCCATAATTCACACCTTTATTATTTGCATATTATCCATGCCTGGTTTCAGCATTCAATTCTCAAAACTGCCCGTGATCTTCAGGATGTTTTCCGAAGCTGACTCATTCATCACGAACGACTGGCTCATACCGCTGACGACAAGATCATTGAAATGTTTAAGTTCATAGTAGAAGTCGGAGATGCATTCTTCATTAAGTTCATATCTTTGATCATCGATCTCATAATATCCATCACCCGTCTTCCAGAAATTATCCACTTTGATATAGCCTTTCGTGCCCTTTACAAGCAGGAAACAATCTCCGTCTTTGTGGTTGGAAACGCATGCCCTGCCTTTGATCCCGCCATAGTCTATAACAGCTTCGCCATTGCTTTCAGCTCTGTTTTCTGTTCGATCGGTTCTTTTTTCGATCAGTTCAGGAACGACACCCATTATGTAATTCATCGTTCCGACACAATATGATCCAAGATCGACCATAGCTCCACCTGTTTCAGGATCATTGATCCAGTGATCTTCATCATGAGAACCATTCCTCATGAAAGCAGCATAGATCTCCTCTATATCACCAATGGTCTTATCTTTTACCATCTGCTTGACTTTTATGTTTATCGGCAGGAATACCGATTTAAGTGCCTCCATCAGCAGGACGTCATTTTTCCTGGCCAGTTCAAACATTTCCCGATTTTCTTCAATACTGAAAAGCATCGGCTTTTCACAGATGACGTTCTTCTTGTGTTCAAGGCATCTTCTGATCAGTTCATGATGCGATCCGTTGTATGTTGCAATATATATGGCATCAACATCGCTGTTAAGAAAACGATCGTAGTCACCATATTCCTTGCAATTATATGTCTCACAGTATTCTTTAGCTTTTTGCGGGTCCCTAGAGGCAAAGCCAAGCAGCTCAAGTCCTTCCACAAGCTTGCAGGATCTAGCTATTCTGTTGGCGATCTTTCCGCAGCCAAATATCACCAGTTTCATAATAATATTTTAAAACAATTTGCCTGAATTTTCTGCCTTTGCATCTGTAAAAAAGGCTGCTGCTTCCGCAACAGCCCTGCATCTTTATTTAGAAGTGTTTTATTCTTCCCTTGAAGTGTTCGTAGATGGCATTATTGTCAAAGCCATCGACGTTCTGTGACTGGAAGACATACGGACGCTTGCCATGAGACAAAACGATCTTCATCGCTTCAGTAGCGATCGTATTGATCAGAAACATCGTGACGATCGAAGAAGCCGGACCGGTCTTGATGCCATCAAGATCCATCGTGGCATCGGCCATCGGTACACACGAATCGATGACGCAGTCGGCAACTTCAAACAGGCGCTTGCCGCTTGGATGCCTTGAAGTCTGATTTCTTGACTGTTCAAGATTGGTCAAGGCCACGACATATACGCCCTCTTTCTTGCAGCGCATGGCCATTTCAATAGGCATGGCGTTTCTACCGGAATTGGAAGTGATGATCATGATGTCGCCTGGTTCAATGTTGTAGGAATCATAGACCACATCGGCAACGCCTGGTGTCTTTTCCATGGCTCCTGAACGCTGTGCACCAAAGGATGTCAAAGTATCAGGATCCAGCATTGCATCAACATTGCCTAATCCTCCGGCTCTGGCAAAGAGCTCGATACCAAGCATGTGTGAATGTCCGGTACCGAATGTGTGGATGATCTTGTCATTCTCGATATTCTCAGCGAATTTCTTTGCAAGCTCCTTGATCACATCCTTGTTTTTTTCTTCAGCATACTTCATTACTTCAATAATCTTGTCACCATATTCATAATTCATTTTTATGCTCTCCCCTCATATCTGTTTTTAAGTTTTTCATCATGCTCCTTATCACCATTCAGGATAGGAAGCTCATAGCCATCAGCCTTAAGCAGCTCGATCGTTCTGGCTGCCATTGCCTGGGCAATACAGTTGTTGCAGATGGAGCTTACGGAACAGACCTTTGCCACGCCATCTGTTTCCAGCAGTGCATCGCCATGCGGACCGCAGTTATCGATGACAATGTCACCGAATTCATACAGTTTCTTGCCGCTAGGATGTCTTGGCTCTTCAGCCAGAGTATGTTTCATGGATGTTATGATCACAACTTTGTGCCCGTTCTGTCTGGCCAGATCGGCAATATCGATGACGATGCCGTTAATCCCGGAGTTGGAAATGACGATAAAGATATCCTGTGGCTTGATGTCATAAAGTTCATAGAGCTTTCTGGCTACGCCGGGTTTTCTTTCAAAGATATTCTTGCGGTCCATAAATTCTTCGACCGTGATATCTCCTCTGGTGACAAAATCGGTCATTTCCATGATGTGGATCGGAACAAGAGAACCCAGACGGTTCTTGATATCGATGCCCAGACCTACTGAATGCCCTGAACCAAAGACATGAACGACGCCATCCTTTTCAATACATTCCTTCATAGCATGTGCTACTGCTTCGATATTATCCTTTTGCGAATCATACAGATGATCCAGCAGCTGACTTAATTCATCTTTGAATCTTTTGGCATCTATCATTATCTGATCCTCCTTCCATACGGATCGGTCAAAGAATTGTTGTGGACATCTGCTCCCTTGATGTTGGCAGAAAGAAGGATCGGAGCTTCCTTGCCGTTATCTGTGAAGTATCTGTATACTTCCGCCGTCAGCATCTGTGCTATGACGTTGGCAACAGTCGAACTCAATTGTCCTGTTTTGACGCCATCGATATTTAAGGCAACATCCGGTTCATCAGCGCACATGTCGAGATAGGCATCGCAATAATCAAGAAGCGTACCTCCTGCTTTATCATAGGATCTCTTATTTACGACAGCAACGACTTTCTGACCTTTAGCCCGGGCTCTTTTTGCGAGTTCTATGACCAGCGGCTCATTGCCATAAAAGCTTACCAGACAATACATATCCCGATCATCAAGCTCGTACAATTCTTCAAACCTGTCGATAACGCCTAAATCATCATAGACCTCTCCGCTGTCGATCTGCTGCTGTTCAAGTTTCTTATTCAGGATCAGATCTCTGAATTTATAGGCATGAAAAGGGGCAATGCCTCCCGCCCTGTAATTGAGTTCATTCACGAATTCTTCACCGTGTCTGACACCAAAAAGCTGAACGACACCAAGATTGTCCATGCATTCACCGAACATGGCAGCTACTTTTGCCATCTGTTCATGCTGCGTATTATAAGCTTCGTTGACTTTTGACTTGATGAGTTCAAAGTATTCCTTTTTTACATCCATTGAAACTCTCTCCTCTTTCATTCTAGTTTTATTATAAACCCTCAAAAAAGTAATAGAATATAAGTATAAGAGGAGAAAAAATGAAAGGTATAGTAATTACTAGCCATGGTCCTATGGCCCAGGGCATTCTTGAAACTTCAAAACTGTTTTTTGGTGAACAGGCGCAGATGAAAGCCTGCTGTCTCAACGCTGAAGATAATCCCGACGAGTTTGTCGATGTTTTGAAACAGGCGATAGCTGAAGTAGATACAGGCGATGGCGTATATGTTTTCTGTGACATGCTGTTTGGCTCACCATGCAACTGCATGATGAGGATAATTGCTGAAGATCTTGAAAGTGACAAGATCCAGGTCATCACCGGTGTCAATCTGGCCATGATCCTGCAGATCCTTTCTGTCAGAGAAGCAAGCGACTGCACTGTTTCCGAACTGGTTCAGTCCGGACATGATGGCATTGCCGATCTGAAAGAAACACTGAAGGCAAATATGCAGTAGATCCATCTTTACGAATATGTTCAAGCAGACTGTAAAGTCTGCTTTTTTAATTTAAAAAGCCCCGCAGCTTCAAAGCTTCTGCAGGGCTTCTTCTTTTGCGAGCTTACTATTTACAGCCTATTTCTTTAAGAATTTATTGTAAAGTACGATAACCAGGCAAGCACCAACTACTGATGAGATAATGTCGCCGATGATTGATGATGTAGTGAATCCTAACAAGGAGAATACTAAGCCACCAACTACACCGCCAGCCAAACCTAACAGTACATTGATGTACCACGGACCATTAAGACCCATGAACTGTCCAGCTACGTAACCAATACCAGCTGCAAATAATAAAGAAATAATTAAACCGATCATTTTTTAATCCTCCTTTATTTCTCAACTAAATATTATACGAACTACTTATTGTAAAAGTAAATAAGGGCAATAAAGAAGTTGCCCATCAGATAAGCCATGCAGCAAGCCAGAATAAAATACAGGATCTGTCCCTGAACTACCTTGCCCTGTTTGAGAAAGCGGTTGAAGTCCAAAGCACCCAACGCATAAAAAGAGAGAAGGAAACAGATGAAGAAGATGATCACTCTGATATAGAAATCAAGCATACATGAATTCTCCTTTCAGCATTACGTTTTTGATGTTCAGATCATCATCCATGATGACCAGATCGGCATACTTGCCTTTTTCCAGAGTACCGAAGCGTTTATCCAGCCCGTAGAATCTGTAGGCATTGTAGCCTGAATACAGCAAAAGATCTGTGTATTTGGCACCTAGTTCATACAATACTTTCATTTCATCGTTTATCGAAACGACACTTCCGGCATAGTGCCCGTCATGGGTCATGAATCTCGTACCTTTTTTGGTGCATTTCCTGGACATGAATTCATACTCACCATCAGGAAGATTCTTGGCTGTGCTTGAATCCGTTACCAGCATGATCCTGTCTTTGTCGATATTGTTCAGAATCAGCTTCAAAACGTTTCTTTCGATATGATTGCCGTCAGCTATGACTTCAACATTCCATCTGTT
>JAFWKS010000105.1 GCA_017511325.1 Erysipelotrichaceae bacterium | reverse complement strand
CAGGATGTGATCAGGAATTATCTGAAGGACTGCTGCGAAAGATATGTCGGTGATGAAGAGATAACGCAGATCGTCAGCGAATGCTTAAGGATCATCCATAAAGAGATGGCCAACAGCGAGCTGAATGTGAACTATTGTGCCTATAAGCTGAATGTGACGCCAAACTATCTGTCGAGCCGCTTTTCCAGAGATATGCAGCAGAGCTTTTCCTTATATCTGAATAATCTGCGAATGGAAAAGGCCAAGGAATTATTGGGCAATCTGAGCCTGAAGATCTACGAGATCGCTGATCTGGTCGGTTTTTCCGATGTGGCTTATTTCAACAGAGTCTTCAAAGATAAATACAGTATCACGCCAAAACAATACAGGCAGAACATGATCGGTGAAGAGGATAACTGAAAGATAGTATTTCACAAATCGAAAAAAGAAAGTGCTATATTGTTGTTGATGAGCATGACTGAAAAAGAGATGGTTAGGAAACAGTTTGACTGTTGTTGTAAAGGTGTATATGTAAAAGACCGGATCATTTTCAGGGTGCTGTTTTAGACTTTTGTTACATCAGGAAAGCATTATTGATCCGGGAGCTTCTTCCGGATTTTTATTTGCGATGATCATCGTTATTTTGTGAAAAAACTAACATTATTACAAGAAAAGTGTAGGATTGTCTAATTTAAATGTTAACGCTTTCATCTAGAATTAAAGTAAGGAAAGAAGGACACAACAATGAGCAAGATTAAAAACGAAGCACATGTAACTGATGATGCCGTTGTTAATGTAAGAAGAGCGGCTATCGAACAGCGGGGAAGATGGGCTGCCGGTTTCTATAAGGAAGCCAAGGAACAGGGCATCGATCTGGAACCGATCATGAGATCGGCGATCCGCAAGATCGGTCTTGCTTCAGGGGAAAAGGAAAAGAAGGACTTTGAAGGCAAGGATCTCAATGCAGAAACATATGCCAAGTATTTTACGACCAAGGCTCAGTCAAATACTTTTGAAAAAAAGCTTGTCAGCGCCAATGAGGATGAAGCAGTCGTTACACTAAACTACTGTGCACTGCTCTCAGCCTGGCAGAAGATGGGCCTCAGTGATGAAGAATGTGCACTGATGTGCGATATCGCCATGGAAGGCGATCGCGGCATTGCGGAAGGTGTCGGACTTGATTTCGATCTGGAGGGATCATTGGCTGATGGCTGCGAATGCTGCACTCTGCGCTACAAAACAAGAAAATAGGTCTTTACAGCACAAGGCTGTTAAACAATAGAAAAAGGAGAAAACATGAAAAAATTTTTAAGCTTATTGCTGATCTCGATGATGATTTTCATGGTTGCCGGCTGCTCTAACAGCGGTAACGGCGGCGGTGGCGAAGAAAAAGCCGAAACTGCTGCTGATGCCAACGGTGATTATCACATCGCTGTAAGCCTTCCGTTTACCGGAACAAACGCTTCCTATGCTGAATACATCCAGATGGGTCTGGAAGTCGCATTGAAGAAACTGGAAAAAGACGGCTGGCTCAACGGTGACGGTACAGGCAAGATCATTCTTGACTACTATGATGACAAGAACGATGCTACCGAAGGTGCTACGATTGCTGAAAAGATCGTCGCAAGTTCAGATCCTTACTATCTGCTTGAAATCGGTTCTTTCGCATCAGGCGTTTCTTATCCATGCGCTACCATCTACCGCGATGCTGAAGTTCCTCAGTATGCTTTGACCTGCTCTAAGTCAGACTTCTTACCTACTTCAGGTGATTGGGGCTTCTCTCTTTCTGTAACACAGGATACAGCTGCTGCCAGAGTTGCTGCATATGATATCGAATACTTAGGCAAGAAGAACATCGCCCTGATCTATTCAAGTGATTCTTGGGGTCTTGAAACATGCAAGTACTACACTGAAACAGCTGAAAAGCTCGGCGTAACACTGCTTGCCAGCGAGAAATACGAAGATGGTCAGCAGGATTTCACTTCTATCCTGACCAAGATCAAAGAAACCAATCCTGAACTCGTTATGTGCTTCTGTGCAGAGAACGATATCGTTCTGATCAGACAGCAGGCTGAAACTGTCGGTCTGGAATGCGATTGGCAGGTTTCTTCTAAATCACGTACTTCAAACGTTTTACAGAACTTAGGTGACTTAGGCGAAAATCTCTATGGTATCTATGCCAGAACAAAAGACCTTAAAGACCCTGTATATATCGAATACGAAGAACTCTACAAGGAACTCTACGGCGCTAAATTCGCTGAAGACAACAACACCACTCAGAAATATGCTGACCAGGGTTACAACTGCATGCTGACAACTATCTGGGCTATCAAGAACGGTGGCACTACCCGTCAGGCATTCAGAGACCAGCTGGCTACTCTGAAAGACTTCCCAGGTGTTCAGGGTCCTATCTCATTCGGTCCTGGCCGTCGTGTATTACAGACACAGTATCTCTCACAGATCGTCAGAAACGAAGCTGGTGAACTCAAGTGGGTCAACTACGAAGATATCCTCAATACATTCGATGTCGACGCAGTTGCCGGTCTGAAATAGTCAATCTTATAATTACTAACTCAAACGGACTTCATTTCAGACTCTGAAGTGGAGTCCGTTTTGAAAGGAGAACCTCATGTTATTGCAAATATTAGTAAATGGTTTATCTCAGGGATCCATTTATGCATTGACAGCCATAGGCTATTCATTGATCTATTCGATTCTGCAGCTGATCAATATGTCAAATGCAGCTGTATTCTTAACAAGTGCAGTTATTTTCTATGCGCTTTATACATCTTTAACAGGATCATCCATAGCTCTTACATTTATTCTTACTTTGATGGCAGCCGGCATGATCGGCTACATCATTGAAGTCATCGCTATCAGGCCGATCAGAGAAAAAGGTGACAGCAACACTTATGCGCTGATATCTTCGATCGGTGTCAAGACGATCCTGGAACAAATTTGTCAGGGAACATTCGGCAGTGAGATCAAACAGTTTCCAACGCTGCTGGATGGTAGATATATAGATCTGTTCGGTGCAAGAACCAGTGCCATTCAGATCATCATAATATTGACGACACTTTGCATACTCGGCTTTATGTCCTGGTTTACTCAGCACAACAGAGTCGGACGCGGACTTAGAGCCTTATCACAGAATATTAGAGCCTGCCATCTGATGGGCATGCCGGTAAACACACTGATCGGCATCTCGTTCGCTGTTGGTTCGATGCTGGCGGCAGTCAGCGGTGTTGCTTACTGCATGTATCTTAAATCGATTTCTATCTCCGTCGGTTCGGCTATCGGAAACAAAGCCTTTGCCGCAACGGTCTTAGGCGGTATCGGTGAACTTAAAGGCGCTGTCGTCGGCGGCTATATCCTGGCGATCGCCGAGAACCTGGTCTCAGGCTACTGGTCGATGTCAGCTTCCAACTTCATCAGTTTCGGTATTCTGATCCTGGTATTGATCATCAAGCCGACAGGAATCTTCGGCAAGAAAGAACAGAAGAAGGTGTAGTGTATGAAAAAGTATCTCGACTCAAGAACGATCATCTTCATCGTTATCATGGCCGGCATGGCCATTGCACCTTTCGTTACTGACCCATATCAGCTCAGAGTTCTGATCAGCTGTGAACTGAATATGATCTTTGCCATGTCGCTGAACCTTCTGATGGGTATCGGCGGTACGGTCTCATTCGGTCATGCGGCTTTCTACAGCATCGGTGCCTATACGACAGCCTGCCTGTGGTATCACTTCGGCTGGGATTATTCCACCAACTTCATCTTTGTCATTCTGGTCACGGGATTGGCTGGTTTATTGCTGGCTTTACCGATGTCAAGGATCACCGGACGTTATGTAACGATCATCACGCTCTCTTTCGCGGAGATCGTCAACCTGATTATCAGGAACTGGGATCCGGTAACTTTAGGACAGATGGGTATCGTCGGAATCCCTAACATCACTTTATTCGGATATCGTCTCAAGACGAAGATCCAGT
>JAFWKS010000104.1 GCA_017511325.1 Erysipelotrichaceae bacterium | reverse complement strand
TTCTTCGCTTGATACGAGGACTTTTGACGAGATCGCCGCTTCTTTATACAAAGATGTACCGGTAGCAGGCTATTCACTCAATGGCCCAAAGAAAGGACAGCCGCTTAGCGAATCAAATATCGCAAGATGCAAGAAAAACAATCCTAATGTCCCTATTTCTTTCAACAACGGAGCAAATCCGGGAAACATCAAGGAAATGCTGCAGTATTGCGATATGGTGGTAGTCGGAACTGCTTTAAAGAAAGACCGTTATCTGTACAATCCGATGGATTATGATAACGCCAAAGAATTCATAGAAGCAGCAAGAAGTTAAAGAAAGGACAAGCGGGATCGTGAGATCCCGCTTCATACTGTTTATGAGCGAAAGAAACATAAAAGCCGCAATATTCGATATCGATGATACGCTTTTTGACATGAAGACGAAGTCTTTCATACCTTCAGCTATCGAAGGCCTGAAACAGCTTCAGAAAAACGGTATCATCATAATACTGGCAACAGGGAGACCGCCAAAGACAGCTTCAGCCATATATGAACAGGGTGTTCATCCTGATTATATCGTCTGTACAAACGGGCATATCATCCTTGATGGAAACGGCAATGTCCTCAAACAGAAAACATTTTCCAAAGAACTCGTACAGGAAGTGTATGACTACTGCATCCAGAACAGTATTGGACTTGTATGGAAGTATCCTGACAAGGTATATGAATATATCCATGCGGATGTTTTCGAGAATTTCTACGACAAGACGAAAGATTCTAGAAAAAACGTTGTTTTCGATGATCAGACACAGCACTTGAAAAGAGAACCAAATGGAGGATGTCTTGGCTCAAGCACCCTGCAGGCAAATGCCTTCAATGCGAGGTTTGCGAAAAAATGTGTTGCGATCAGGATCGATGAAAGATCAAGTGATCTCCTGTTGTACGGCGTCAATAAACTGAGTGGAGTTAAAGAAGTACTTGACGCCAACGGCATCTCCTTCAGCGAATGTGTCGGATTCGGTGACAACAACAATGATATCGAGATACTGTCAGAGACCGGCATCAGTGTTGCCATGGGCAATGGCTCAAAAGAATTGAAAGATAGAGTCGATCTTGTGACAGATGATATCAATGATGATGGTGTATATAAGGCCCTGATAAAGCTGAAACTCATATAAAGCAAAAGTTTTTTGTCTTAATCATACGTTCTTGATACCTGATTCCTTCTGAAAAAAGAAGGAATCTTATTTTTCTTGAAAACAATTTTTAATCATATTATGCTTTGCTCAGAATGATCGGATATAGGATCGGAAAGGACGAATCATGAAGAAAGAAGAACTGAGAGACTTTGTTTTAAGAAGCAGTGGAAATGAGAAGAACATCGTTCAGATCTGCATGAACAGAAATGGGAAAAGAGTCTATGAAGAAAGTTTTCGTGGTTTCAAGAATGAAGACTGTGCGCATGTCATGTCGGTAACGAAAGGGGTCATGTCGCCTCTAGTCGGCATTGCGATGGACAAGGGTCTTATCAAAGACGTGGATCAGCCTGTTCTGGATTTCTTTCCTGATTATCAAGTGAAAAAGGGAGAGAAAACGATCTATGATGTGAAGCTGCATCATCTTCTGACGATGACGGCGCCCTACAAGTATCGATCTGAGCCCTGGACGAAGGTCTGCACCTCGAATGACTGGACTTTGGCCGCCCTTGATCTGCTGGGCGGAAGAAAGGGGATAACGGGAGAATTCAAGTATGCCACTCTCGGCATTCAGATCCTTGCAGGCATCATTGAACATGCCTGCAAAGAAAAATGCCTCGATTTTGCCAACAGAAATCTTTTTGTTCCGCTTGGCATCAAAAAGCGCAAGATCCATGGTGACAGCAGCAAGGAAGACCAGCTTGATTACGTCATGAACAAGAAGCCTCGGGAAAATGAATGGTATTCCGATCCTCAGGATACGGTCGTGGCCGGCTGGGGACTTTGCCTTTCAGCAAGAGATCTTTCTTTGATCGGAGATATGATCCTTCATGACGGGGTGTATGATGGAAAAAAGATCGTTTCAAAGGAATATCTTGAGAAGATGCTGACACCTCATCTGAAACTGGATGAGCGCTTTGGATATATGAACTATGGCTATCTTTGGTATAAACCATATGATGACAAAGAGGTATACGCAGCGATCGGTGATGGCGGAAATGTCATCTATGTCAATAAGGAGAAGGGCGTATCTGTCGGTGTTACCGGAACGTTCAAACCGGCGATCTATGACAGGGTGGAATTCATCGAGAACCATGTACTGCCGATTTGCCTGGCTGATATTGACACTTGATTTCTAATTTCGTATAAAAAAAGAGAGATGAAAAATATGGAGAAAAAAGAACTTTTGATCCCTGATCTTGGAGATGTCGTCGGGGGCTTTACCTGCAATCACGATCTGGAATGGTGCGGTCAGCTCGGAGCACCGGGCAAAGACGGCCATTACTATCAGTACAATGCCTGGAATTGCAAGAAATGCAATATCTTAAGATTCACAAAGATGGACATCGAAACCAAGAAACGTGTTTATATTTCAGCAGAAGAATACTTTTCATTAGGAGGTTGTGTGATCTTTTAAACTGTGTTTTTCAGGATCGCTTAGATAGTATTCATAAAAACCAAGATGATCACTGTTCAGGAATGGACAGTGATTTTTTTGTTTGAATGATGCTGATCTCAAATAAAAAAATTATTAAATACTTTTGTAAAACATTGCATTGCAACCTGTAAAACAATATTTTACAATTAAAACGGAGGTACTGACCATGTCCACAAATATCAATGTCAGAGTAGAAGAAGAATTAAAAAATGCGTTGCAGGGTTATGCCAAGCTTGAAAACAAGACGATATCTGAGATCGTTCTTGAAGCGGTAAAGGAAAAACTTGAAAATGATTTCGATTATAAGCTCGCTTTGCTGGCATATGAGAGTGCCGATATGAGTGATAAGACGACATTGGCCGATATGTGCGAAGAGGCAGGAATAGATTATGACGCACTATAGGCTCGTTTATTCAAAGGACTTCCAGAAGATATTCAAAAAGATGGATTCTTCAGTACAGAAACTTGTTGCTTCATATATAAAAAACAATCTGGAAAACAAAGACAGTTTAAAGATCCCGGGTAGATCTTTGCCAGGAGAAAAAAAAGGCATTACTAGATTCAAGATCGGCAATTATCGGCTGGTAACAGAGATCAGGGACAATATCATCATCGTTCTTATGCTGACGTTCGGATATCAAAAGGATAAGTA
>JAFWKS010000103.1 GCA_017511325.1 Erysipelotrichaceae bacterium | reverse complement strand
CATCTATTACCGCAATGATGTGGAAATCGTCAAAAAGACTGTTTATATCGATGAAAAGGGGCATTATTGCCCATCTGATAAGCCAGGGGCGAAGCCCTTGCAGATAAAAGGCAAAACCAAAGTCTCGGCCAGGCATGAGATCTTCAAGGCTTGCAGAGCGGCCTTTGTGGCTCAGATGAAGCAGTTAAAGGAAAAGATCGGCGAAATAGTGGAAGAGTTTGGTTGCTGCTATGAGAAGGGCGTTTTCGTCAACAAGTTCAGATACAAAGATCTGACGTATAACCTGATCAGAAAAGCTCACGTCTTTAACAACGTACTGAAGCAGTGCGATATCTGGCTCAACGACCTGGCAGAGGTAAGCGAGGGTTTTCCTGACGGGCAGGGCAGGGAAACACTGTTTATTTCCCTGTGCGAAAAAATAAACCGCATCGTTCGCACTCGTACCTGGAGAATTTCAGAAAAACGCTCAATAGATCTCTTTGACAGGCACGAAACAGGGGATTCATTCCTTCAAAGATGCGGATTCCTGGTAGGAGGATTAAGAGATGCGTTGCTCACATACGCTTAAAGAGGAAAATTCTGGGCACCTGGGTGCCCAAGACCTGGCAGGGGTGCTAAAATGTAGAGTAGGCAGTGGCTCCATAGTCTAATGGATCAAACAATCCCCTCCTAAGGGATAGTTACAGGTTCGATTCCTGTTGGGGCCGCCATTTTTTTGTACAAGTTCAGAAATGCCTACGACGTCGAACTGAAGGAGGGATTCATGCATGACTGGACCTTGATCCTGAATTCGCCATGGAGCTACGACACCGAAGAGTATGTCATAAAGTACAACCTGACAAAAGGGCATGCCAAGGAAACACCGGAAGTATATGTGCGAAAAAAAAGTTGTCGGATACGAAAGTATAAGCGCATCATGCATTGGCTATGGCAAAACAAAAGCTGATGCTCTTGAGGACTGCGAACACCGCATATGGATGCTCCAGTCGGAATTCAATCCGAAAAACGATTCTTTTAAAAAAACAAAACCCGCCAGAGATTGACGGGTTTTTAAATCACTTATAGATGATGTCCGGTTCCCTGATCGAGATCTTGTACCAGTTGTCTGCATAATGCAGCTTGCGATATTTTGCCTGAACGAGGGATCTTTTTTCTGCTGTATTCTCTTCATCCTCTTCGGTAGGATTTTCGATCGCAAGGTATTCTTCGCTGATTTTCTTTGCTTCCGCCTCGTAATCGGGATCCATGCAGATCTTATCACCATTGAAGTAGGTTTCTATTACATCAGGCTTTGCATAGACATACATATGCAGATCACCGCTTTCCATTCCGCTGTACTTATTGAGGACTAACGGACGATCGTACAGATAATCATCCATGGCCAATGCAGCCAGCACGTTATCGATTTCATCGTTGAGGGCAGTGAACGGGTTGCTGTCGATCGACAGGACATGAAATTTGAAACGCTTGTCCTTCGATGCATATTTCTCGATCAGATCCTTGCCTTCGCCGTTTAATCCTTCGATTGCCGGCAAAGAAGCAATGTAATTCTGCAAGAACGATGCAGCCACGACAGGATAATCGGATTTATTCTTTATCTTCAGCTTTGGATTGATGCTTACGACAATGCCTTTTACACCATTCGCAAGATCCTGTCTTCCTTCTTTGATGAACAGGGCTTTGATTCTGTCGCAGTGCTTTTCACACTGAACGATCGGATTATCCTTGTCCTCGAACCTGGCGACGCCTCCTGCCGTCTGACTGCTGACGTTCATGTTTTCATCGATTTCCAGGGTTCCGTTCATATTCTTGGTTTCGATAACGAAGATTCCTTCAGGCCTGAACCAGAGGGCGTCCACTTCAACGGAAGGATACTGATCGTCCTTCGGGATGTTTATGTTGAACATACATTCATATTCACTTGAACTGATGAACTGATTTACCAGAGCCTCGCCGCTTAAACCGCTGATGGAATTACGGTAATCGTAGAGAATGTCTTTGAACTGGCTTTCCAGGTTTTTGTATTTCTCCATCGCCTTATCTGTCCAGTTTTGAAGTCCGTCATAGTCAAAGGAATGGATGCTGTATTTTGTGGCGCCAATAATGCCGTTGACAAGCACGGGATCATATTCAAGGCTTATATCTTTTCTGGTATAAACTCCTGATTTCTTCATGTATTCCAGAAGACTGTCAAAATCCTTCGCCTGACTCCTGGCGATGAACACTCTTCCCATCTGTAATCCGTCAATGAAATTCTTTAAGGCGAGCAGTCTGACCTGGGTTGCCCAGAAGATATCCTTTGAGAACGGACCGCTGGCTGTCTTTACTGCCAGATTGTTCGGAATATCCTTTCGCGGAGATACCGTTTCAACATCAATGAAGGTTTCCTCGTTTCCGGTAAATTTCTCAACGTATTCGGCGTTGCTCATCCAGATCTCGTTGGATATCTTGTCCGGAACGCTGCTTAGAACATCCGATTTAAGCAAGGCTGAGATCTTCTCCGATACCAGCCTGTTTACGATGTATTCCTTTGTAACATCGCCGTCTTCCTTTTTCTGAAGCCTGACAGTCTTGGCTTCAAAGGCCTTTTTGATTAAAGGAGCCACCTTGGAGAACAGTTCGTTGAATTTCTGCTCTTCTTTGTATTGCTTTTGCCTGAGTTCTTTTTCCTGCCTTGTAAGTACAGATTTCTTTGCCTCGGTGATTGCTGCAGGAATTTGATCATCTGCCTGAGACGTCTTACTGATGCCGTTTTCGACTTCCGATAGAAGTTCCCGGTTTTTCACGTCATCATCAGCCTGAACTGTCTCGTCAGGTTTTTTGTCTTCTCGATTTTTTACGTCCTGCTTTTTTCCGGCACCTCTGATGATCTGAAAGATTATCAGCAGGAATAATGCAAGCCCTATGCCGAATATAACAATATCGATAAACATTCGAAGCAGGCCAAATATAACTTTGAACATAATTTGTCTTCTCCTGTATATAACTGCATTATACATCAAAATCCCGAAAAATGGAAAATATGACTTGCCAAGTCTGAAAATATATGATAATATGGTGCCAGATTATAAGGAGATACAAGATGTTAGGAAATGTTAAAAGATTTAATCCCGTCAAGGGCTACGGATTCATCACAGGTGAAGACAAGAATGATTACTTCTTCCATTTCAGTGAACTGCAGATGGAAGGCTACAAAAATGTAAAAGAAGGCGAAAAGGTGACTTTCACTCCCGGAAAAGGGGATAAGGGCCCTGTTGCCACAAACATCCAAATTGTTTAATTGTTGTAGTTTGATTTCATTTTTTTTCCTCTAGGGGCAGCGTTGGTAAGTACGCTGCCCCAAAGTAATTGAAGGGGGTAGTACATGATTCAAGAAACATACAGAACCAAATGTCCTTGCAAGGGCTGCACAGATAGAGAAGTGGGGTGCCATGCGCTCTGCGATAAATACATTAGCTGGAGCGATTTCCAGAATACAAAAAAGGAAGAGATAAGGAGAGAGAAGCAGATATTCAGCGATCACTATTACCTGCCATCAAGGCGAACCAGGTAATTAAAAGCGCCTCATTCTGCTGATAAGGGGGTGTTAAACATGAATAAAATAACATTTCAGGAACTTCTTTTGATGGTGAAAAAGGGCAATATCCCCAAGTACGTCAGGTTCCTGAACGAAATATACGAATATTCACAAGGCAATTACTACAGCCTTCTAACGAATAACGGTCTCGACGAGTATGTGAACAAATATCCGTCACTTCTGCTTTTCAATGAAAAGCTGATCGAGATCCCGTCTAACAGTGGCGAGCAATTCAATTGGAATTAATCAAAGAGCCCGGAAGCAAGTTTCTGGGCTTTTCTCTTATTTCCTTCCTTGGACTTGATGTAACGCCTGGTGGTCTGGATCGATTTATGATTCAGGGCATCCGCGACCATGTCGATGTCTCCGCTTTCTTCATAGAGGAAAGTACCAAATGATCTTCTGGCGGTATGAGGTGTAACATGCATATTGGAGAGTCCCGCAAGGCCTGCGTATCTTGAAACAAGATCCTGGATCGACCTGATGGAGATCCTTTTCTTTTTGTTGGACAGGAAAAGAGCGTTTGAACCATCAATGGCCGCCAGAGTTTTTCTTGTATCGATATACTCCGCCAGCAATTCTTCGACATGCTGCGGGAAATAGGTGATGTCTTGATCGCCTCCCTTGCGGGTTATGACGATGCTGGCATTAAAGAAATCAACATCACTGATGTCGATCCCTGCAAGCTCCGAAACTCTTATGCCGGTAGAGAAGAGCAGGGTAATCAGACACCTGTCCCTCAAGGCATGGCTGCCGCCGTGTTCATCGACCGCTTTAAGCAGCCTCTGTATTTGAGAGGAATCCAGAGCAAATCTTTCCGTGTTTTTCACTCGGGGCATTTCCATCAAATCTGCCATATCTTTTTCGATCAGCTGATGTCTGAAGCAGAAACGGTAGAAAGAGCGCAGAGAAGAGATGTTTCGGGCCTTATATGATGAAGAAAGGGTCACAGCCTCCTGTTCGCCTTTATAATTTTCTTCTGTCGTCTGATTGAGCGTATCAAGGTATTCCTGAATGTCCTCATAGGAGAACTTATCAAGCACCTCAGAGGCCTTTGTGCATTTATAGATATTCATATCCCTGAAGCCCGCCTGAGCCTGCACGTAAGCGAAAAAGCGCCTCAGATCATAAGCATACTGAAGCCTTGTTCGGGCCGATCTTTCGATCGTCTTCATGTGCGCGAAAAAACTCTGGCAGAACTCGGGAAGTTCATCGACTATGAAATCCGCTTTGCGGCTGATTTCGCTCTGTAATCTGTTCTGATATTCCTTAGACACTTTAAGTATCCTTTATTATATGATAACACATTAAAAGAAAAACTGCATAAAATAATAATTTTACGCAGTTTTGCTGAAGTCAAAACGTATCTGAATGTATCTGGGAGAGCTCTGATGGATAAATAATAACCCCCCCTTGTCAAGAACGATCGGAAAATTGCGCAGAATTTCCTGGTTTTTGTATTCGAAAAGGGATTCTGGGCACCCAGGTGCCCAGAAAAGTCGGTATGTTAATACATGGTGCCATGATGTGTTATAATAACTGTACTCAAATATCTTGTTCGTCAAAAATATCGGTATATGTGTTGAAACACATATAAAGCCATTTCCGGCTTGCTGATATTATTCCAGGAAAAGAAAAGCTTTTTAGCTATATTCCTCAAAACGAACAGGATATTTTTTTTAACGCGTAAATCCTGTG
>JAFWKS010000102.1 GCA_017511325.1 Erysipelotrichaceae bacterium | reverse complement strand
CTTTAAGAAAGATCGATGAGAAAAGATACGAACACATCAAGGATGTCCTAAGAAAGACCCAGGCGATCCAGCCGGAAGTCGTCGAAAAGACCATTGAGATGTTTGAAAAGAATAAGGATGAATTCCTGCATCCTTCAAGAGTCGTCCTTCTTTCAAGCGGGCCGGGATTCGGAGTCATCTGTGAAGGTGCATTAAAGATCGCCGAGACTTCGTGTTTATGTGCATTTGCCTATGAAGCTGAAGAATTCCTTCATGGACCGATCTATCCTTCAAAACCGGAAGATCTGATCCTTGTCTGCGACAACGGTGATTCTTCTTCCAGCAAGCGGATCGTTGATATCGCGATCGCTTTGAAAGATATCACACCGAAGGTCTTTATCTTCAGCAATTCCGACAAGTTCGATGACGACCATGCGCTAAAGACGAAGGAATCCACCTGTCAGTATACATCGGTATTGTATAAGCTCAGTTTCTTCCAGACTCTGGCTTATCTGATGACCGAGGCAACCAACAGATATGAACCGCACGAAAGAATAAAAGCATTCAAAAAGGCCAACAAGGTGGCCAGTAAATCCCGAGATAATCTCTATCTGGATCTGCAGAAAGTCAATTAGACTTCAATCGCTTTAAGTCTTTTGAGTGCAGTTTCCTTATCTTCATATTCCGCATGACCCAGAAGATGCTTTTTGTAATCCAGTGATTCAAAGAACCTGATCATATTTTTCAATATGACAGGATCATAATAATCATCATTGTAGAAATCTTCGCAGTCACTATCCTGCACGATCAATGCTTTTTCACTTGGCAGATACACGAACAGAGAATCCTTTGAATGAGTCGATTCCCTTGGCATAAGTTCGATCGTGATGCCGCCCAGATCAAGACTGGTATTGGAATCGATGACGATATCCGTTGTTACGACTTCTATCTCGTTTAGATCGGAATACTCCTGAAGGATACATTCATTGCAGAAAGGTATATCCTGTTTATTTAGTTCCCTTTCTTTCATATCTTCCAATGTCCATTTCCACTTGCTGACTTCTTGAAGTTTTTCTTTGGTCAAAGCAGTAGACATGGATCTGCCCGAAATGTATTTAAGACCGAAAGTATGATCCCAGTGCCAGTGCGAGATGATCGTATATTTAGGCAATGAAAAACCTGCAGCTTCGATAGCGCTATAGAATTTCTCAACATGTCTTTGTGAATTTCCCGCATCAACTGCTACAGAATAGTCATCACCTTTTATATAGTAAAGATTAGGTCTGTCCGCCATTTTTTCGTATGGAAGATAATACAGTCTTTCGCTTAGCTTTATCAGTGAATCCATATGTATCATTATTCTATAAAATTAATGAACAAGTCAAACCAAACGCTATTGCATAAACGATTGTTTTATGTTATTATTTTTAAGCGTTCACTAAGATTTGAACGCACAAATAGTCTGTGGAGAGGTAGCGAAGTGGCTAAACGCGGCTGACTGTAAATCAGCTCTCAACGAGTTCGACAGTTCGAATCTGCCCCTCTCCACCACTTTGGGATGTAGCCAAGTGGTAAGGCAACAGACTTTGACTCTGTCATTTCGCTGGTTCGATCCCAGCCATCCCAGCCAAAAATAAAATTGACTCGGTAGCTCAGGCGGTAGAGCATCTGACTTTTAATCAGAGGGTCCCGGGTTCGATTCCCGGTCGAGTCACCACTTACTTGCAGGTGTAGTTCAATGGTAGAACTTCAGCCCTCCAAGCTGACTACG
>JAFWKS010000101.1 GCA_017511325.1 Erysipelotrichaceae bacterium | reverse complement strand
CCACACGGCATGGAAAGATCGATGCCGCCTTCATTGAGGATATAATCACGCATAGCCTGATAGCCTTTTTTCATGCCTCTAACTTTGCCTGGAATGTCGACAACACCATCGGTGATGGTGATCAGTGGTTTGATCGATAATACTTCACCGACAAAGGCGGCAGTAGAAGAGATCCTTCCGCCCTTCTTGAGATTTTCCAGAGTCGCAAAGATCGCAATGATCCTGACTTTGCCTCTGACTCTGTTTAATTCGTTGTAGATCTCATCAAGATCCTTGCCTTCATCAGCCAATCTCTTGGCATATTCTGCCAGCAAGCCTTCGCTGATACAGAAGTGGCGGCTGTCAAACACCTTGACTTTACCGTCAAATTCTGAAGCGGCCATGGTCGCGCTTTGAATGGTGCCTGATACGCCAGAGGAGATACAGACATACAGCACATCGCTGCCATCGGCAGTCAGTTCCTTGAATACTTCACCGTACCTGAATGGCGGGATCTGAGAAGTCTTCGGAAGCTCTGCTTCCTTTTCGAGTCGGTCATAGAACTCTTTCGGCGTCATCGTCACACCATCAAGATATTCTTCAGTTCCGAATCTGAATGTAAGTGGTAATACTGTTATTCCAAGTTCCTTGGCTCTTGCCTGTGAAATGTCGCTTCCGGAATCTGTTACTATTTTTACGCTCACTTGATAAATCTCCTTACTTTGTTCTTCTGTATTATACAAGACTAGCAGAAAAAATACTGCACCAAAATCATATATGTGATCGTTCCGCTTAAGATCGAGATGCCTGTGTTGTGTTTCCATTTATAACTGAGTATAACGATCATCAACGAAACTGCAGCCGGTATGTAACTGCCTGTACTTTGAAGATCCACATCCTTTAAACAGTACACCACCAGCATCGCCATCGCACACATCGGCAGCACCTTGCCAAGATACACGACAAAAGAAGGAGTTTTGTTTTTAAAAAGGACAAATGGCAAAAACCTTATGGCGATGGTGGTAAGGGAGATAACGATTGCAATCAGCCAGCTATGCATCAGTATCACCTCTGATCTTTCTTAAGACAAAAAGAGAAACGATAATGCCTATCATTGATGGGATCAGAAAATCACTGCTGCCGAATATCACCAGACAGATCACTGAAACGATAAAACTCATTATTACCGGAAGATGATCATTGCTGTTTTCCCATTGATCCAGCAATATGACGGTGAATAAAGCGGTCATTGAAAAATCGATACCGGTATAGTTGAACGGAAGGATATCCCCTAAGACATTTCCGATCAAAGAACCCGTGATCCAGTATGAATGGTTCAGCAAGGACAAAAAGAAATAGTAGTCTTTATCTTCGACTCTCTTGCTGCAGACGATCGAAAAGGTCTCATCAGTCAAAGCAAAGATGTTGTAGATCCTGTGCTTCTTGAGGCTTTGATATTCCTTGAGCATGCCTACTCCATAGAAAAGATGTCTGATGTTGACCATGATCGTCATGAAGAAGGCAGTGATAAGTGAAGCACCATTACTTAAAAGATCGATCCCCACATACTGCATGCTTCCGGCATAGATGAGTCCGCTCATGAAAAGACACACCGCAAGACCATATCCCTTGGCTTTTAAAAGCACACCAAACCCGATGCCCAATACGATATATCCTGGCAGGATGTTCAATGAATCTTTCAGTGCTTCTTTAAATGTATCTTTATTCATGTCTTTTTAGTCATCTTACCATAAGCTTTAACGGTGCATTATAAAAAGGCTTCTTCAGCCTTTCTTATGTTTTGGTGATGATCTTACAGGTTTGCCTTGATCTTATCGATGATCTCCTGATATTCCTCATCAGTAAGGAATGTCTTTCCTGGGTTCATCTCAAAGGTTCCGCCCCATTCAAATCCATCCTTGTACTTTGGTACCAGATGCATATGCAAATGACAGCCCGTGTCACCATAGGCACCATAATTTACCTTGTCTGGATTGAATGCTTTGTGGATAGCGTTGGAAACTCTTACTACATCATTCATGAAAGCTGTTCTTTCTTCCTCACTGATGTTTACCAGTTCACTGACGTGGTCCTTATAGGCAACGACACATCTTCCTCTGTGACTTTGTTCCTTGAATAGGACCAGCTGACTGACGCTTAGATCACAGATCTTGATGCCAAACTTGTCCAACAATTCTCCACCGACACAATAAGCACAATTATTATCTTTCATTTCTTCTATCTCCTGTTCATCTATATTCTAACAAACCGACCTCTTTTTTTAACGCTCAGATGTTAGAATTAAACCATGAAGATTAAAAGCATATTTACCATTAAACTATTGATCGTCGTAAGCATCATGCTTACCCTGTTTACTTCCGGTATCATTGCCGAAAACGAAAACGGTTATGAGCTGGAAGAAGTAGTCGTCTTAAGCCGTCACAACATCCGTGCCCCTTTGTCTACCAAAGGTTCAGTCTTGGACTCTGCTACACCGCACACCTGGTTTGAGTGGTCTTCAAACGCCTCCGAGCTTTCTTTAAGAGGAGGCATGCTGGAAACAGCGATGGGCCAGTATTTCAGAAAGTGGCTGATCTCAGAAGGCCTGATGGAAGAAAACTACCGTCCTCAAAACGATGAGATCAGATTCTATGCCAACGCCAAGCAGCGTACTATCGCGACAGCCCAGTATTTCTCCAGCGGCTTTCTTCCGGTAGCCAACAGCGATATCATCGTTCAGATCGAATATGACAAGATGGACCCGGTCTTTACTCCTAAGCTGACTTTTGTTTCCGACAGATACATAGAGGATGCCACCAAACAGATGAGCGCCAAGCTCAAAGATCTGACCAAAGAATATGATCTGCTTATGGATGTTCTGGATTTCAAAGATTCCGATGCGTATAAAAACGGAGACATTAAAAATTTTAACGAAGACAGCACTGAAATAGTAATGCCTTTAGATAATGAGCCGAATGTCAAAGGTGCATTGAGGAACGCCACATCTCTGGCTGATGCTCTGGTCCTCCAGTATTATGAACAAAGCGATGAGAAGACTGCAGCCTTCGGTCATGAACTCAGTATCGAAGACTGGGAAGCTCTTGCGTCGATCAAAGACGTCTTCACGGATGTCCTGTATACAACCGATCTTGTTTCCAAGAATATCGCTCATCCTCTTCTTAAGGAGATCGACAGCGAACTAAACAACGAAGACAGGATCTTCTCCTTCCTTTGCGGGCATGACTCAAACATCGCTTCAGTCCTCGGAGCTTTAAATGTCAAGGATTATTCTTTACCTGATGCCATTGAAAAAAGAACACCGATTGGCTCAAAAGTCCTGTTTGAAAAATGGAAAAAAGGAAACGAAAGATTCATCAGGGTAAGACTCGTCTATGATTCTATAGATCAGTTAAGAAACATCTCCATTCACGATCTGAACAATCCGCCAAAATTCTATACCTTTGAATTTGAAGGCTTGACCCCAAATGAAGACGGAATGTATAAAATAGATGATTTCCTCAATCATCTTGAAAAAGCCATCAGCAGCTACGACAGGATGCTGGAAACATATGAATTAAAACTGCCGAAGACAGGTATCGAATAAACGTAGCAAATAAAACACGGGATCATCAAAGATCCCGTGTATTTTAATATGTTTGATATAGAATAATATCTCTACAGTTCTTCGCCGTTGCTTTCAATGACTTTCTTATACCAGTAGAAGGAATCTTTTCTTTCTCTGTGGAAGTCACCGTTTCCATCGTTGTCTCGATCGACATAGATGAATCCGTATCTTTTCTTCATTTCGCCGGTTGAAGCCGATACCAGGTCAACACAGCCCCACATCGTATAGCCCATCAGATCAACACCATCTTCGACTGCTTCTTTCATGGTTTCAATGTGTTTTTTCAGATATTCGATCCTGTAGTCATCGTGGAATTTCCCATCTGCACTTCTTTCATCATTGGCGCCTAAACCGTTTTCTACAACCATGAGCGGGATCTCATATCTTCCATATACTCTGTTAAGGTAGGTCCTTAAACCATCCGGATCGATCTGCCAGCCCCAGTCACTTGCCTGAAGATACGGGTTCTTCAAACCTGACAGCATATTGCCTCCGGCTTTCTCGTTGACTTCAGGATCTGTTGACACACATGATGAAGCGTAATATGAGAAGGAATAGAAATCTACCGTTCCCTCCGCAAGGATCTTCTCATCACCCTCCTGCATTGTCACATCAATATCATTGTCTTTGAAGTATCTTTTTGCGTAGTAAGGATAGTGACCCCTGACCTGGACATCGCCACAGAAATAGTTGGCCATGTTGAAGGAATTGTCGGCTTCCAGAATGTCTTTTGGGTTGCAGGTATACGGATATGACAAAGAGCCGGCGATCATGTTTCCGATCTTGAATTCCGGATTGATCTCGTGGCCGATCTTTACGGCTTTGGCACTGGCTACAAACTGATTGTGCAAGGCTGTAAAACGATCATCTCTTTCCTGCTTTGTTTCAATAAACATGAACATCGGATTGTGATCTTTGCCCTGCATGCCAAGAGACATGATTCTGCCCAAAGGCTGGGCACCGATATTTATCTCATTGAAAGTGAGCCAGTATTTTACTTCATCCTTGTATTCTTCAAAACAGGTCCTTGCATATCTGACGAAATAATCAATAACATCTCTGCCGGTCCACCCGTTGTATTTTTCGGATAAGCCCCAAGGAAGTTCGTAGTGGGACAGGGTTACCAGCGGTTCAATGTTGTTTTTCTTGCATCTAAGAAATACCTTGTGATAAAACTCCAGTCCTTTTTCGTTTGGCTTTTCTTCCATACCGGTCGGATAGATCCTTGACCAGTTGATCGACATCCTGAAGCATCTGAAACCCATTTCGCCCATCAGGTCGATATCTTCCTCATAATGGTGATAGAAGTCTACAGCCTGATGAGAAGGATAGTACACATTGGGATCGATCTTCTTATCCCAAAGTCTCGGAGCACTTACTGTTCCCCCTCTGATATGATCAGGGACTGAAGCTCCTTTACCATCCAGGTCCCAGGCACCTTCATACTGATTGGCGGCTGTTGCGCCTCCCCACAAAAAATCTTTCCTAAATGGCATGTTTTCTCCTTCGCTTGTTTTTATAAAGGCAATTCATATCTTTAATGATCATTCAGCTCGCGCTTTTTCTATCTATATGAAATCAAATCCTTTAAAAGGAGGGATACCGTCATATTCATGGATAAGCTCCTTCTTTCTTAAGGCCTTCAACGTTTCTCTTGCCAGCTCTTCCTGTTCCAGTTCCCCCGGATAGACATAGATGTCGGCGATCCAGGAACAGTATTCCTTTAATCTTTTGATGATGTCTTCATAGCGCATCAGACCGCCGGTCAGGATGATGCCATCTACTTTACCTTTTAAAGAAACAGCCATTGAACCGATCTGCTTGGCTATCTGATAGATCATCGTCTTATATACCAGGAGCGCTTTAGGATCTTCCTTTAAGACCAGCTGATAGACTTTTTCAAAATTGCTGGTACCGAAATAAGAGACGAAGCCTCCTGATCTTGAACACATGTCTCTTACCGGTTTCGTTCCGTTTTCATCGATATAATCCAAAAGTTTCAAGACCGGAACAGAACCGATCCTGGTCGGCGTAAAGGCTCCATCTCCGCCGCTGCCGACATTTCCATCGATCATCCTGCCGTTATGATGAGCGTTGACCGTGATCCCTCCGTCAATGTGACAGACGATGAGATCGCATCTGTCATATTCAAGCTGGTGTTCATTGCAGAATCTTTTGGCGACAGCTTTCTGATTCAAGACGTGAGACTGTGCGTTCCTGTATACGCCTTTGATGCCGGTAAGCCTTGCTTCGTCGATCAGTTCATCGACATTGGTGGGATTTAAGGTAAAGGCTCTCTTCTTGTTTTCTTTGGCTAGTTCGTGTGCCAGCATGACGCCCAGTTTGGCCGGATGTTCGCTGCCGCCCACGGCGTTTTTGGTATCCTCATACAGTTTCTCATTGATCTCCATGACTCCAGCCTTGCAAGGCATGGCACTTCCGCCTCTTCCTACAAAGACATCGATATCAGAGATATCCATGTGATTGATCTTCAGAAAATCAAGGATCACCTTTTTTCTTAAAGGCAGCTGATCATTGACATGTTTATATTTGAGAAGTTCCGGTGCATCATGAAAGATACTTTCTTCGCAAAGCCTTTTTTCATCTTCATAGATACTTATCTTGGTCGAAGTGGAACCGGGATTTATAATAAGCAGTTTCATATTTCTTCTATATGATACTATGCAAAGACGCTAAAACTCTAAGTTTATTTCTTCAATTTTTTTTAGAAAATAAAAAGGAGGATCAAACTCCTCCCTGAAAATTTTTTATGCCTGTGCTTTTGCTCCGGCTTCCTTGTGCTGAGTATATCTGATCGAGTAAGCACAGATTATGTCGATCCATACGATCATATCGGAAAAATTCGCATACATGAGTGTCTTATAATGAACCATTATCACCGCTCTTACAAACAGCAGGATAAGGACCAGGACAAACAGATAAATGTTCTTTTCAAATCTGTCCAGTCTTCCTGATGCATATGAGACCAGGACAGTACATATACCGGTGATCATCACTGACAGCATGATCTTCTGGTTATCCAAAGCCGGATATTTGCCGCCTGCTTCAAGCGAGATGGCATTTACCATCATCATGGCAAAAAACAGCATTATGTATTTCAGTGAATTTCCATGAGGGATCTTATATCCGTAGAAAACATAATAAATGATCGCGGCATAGCTCATACATACGAACATCGTCTTGGATTTAGGGATATCGGCACCTAAATGAAGGATGGTCTCAACGATGCCAAAGATCGTCAAAACGGCAGCTACCAAGAGAAAAGCGGCCTGCAAATTGTTTAGTTTCAGTTTTTCTTTAATATTCATTTGATCTACCTTCTTTCGGATATTATTATATCGTCAGATTTCCTCTGTTCATTAAAAATGTAATAAAAAAGCTGCTGAATAAATCTTGACGTTCAGCAGCTTTACTGTTTTTATTGATCTTCAAATACCCGGCACTGTTCAAGCAATGATATGATCGGCAGATGCTGAGGACATGCGCCTTCGCACTGTCCACAGGCGATACAGTCGCTGGCCTTGCCTTTGTTCAGGGTGACGATCGCGTATTCTCTCCTGGATCTGAATTCCGGCTGACCTTTCTTGCGGTTTTCCACATTGAAGATGTCAGGGATCGGAATGTTCATCGGACAACCCTTGGTGCAATAACGGCACTTTGTGCAGGCGATGCTTTGATCGGCATCGATAGCTGCCTGAGCCTTGTGAATGACTTCATATTCATGTTCGTCCATCTTCTTCATATCAGCCATGAAGCTCAGATTGTCTTTCATCTGTTCAAGGCTGGACATTCCGCTCAATACTGCCAGGATGTTGTCTTGCGACGCAACGAACCTGAGAGCCCATGAAGCATAGGACAGACCGTTATTCTCTTTATCAAAGATCTCTTTTACTGTGTCGATCGGATCAGCCAGGATGCCGCCCTTGACAGGTTCCATTACGACTACCGGCTTGCCGTGTTTCTTACATATCTCGAGATTCAGTTTCGAAATGACGCCCGGATTCTCCCAGTCCGCATAGTTGATCTGCAGCTGGACGAACTCCACATCCGGATGTTTTTCCAACAGCTCTTCAAGCAGTTCAGGATCCGCATGGAAAGAGAAGCCGTAATGTCTGATCAGGCCTTTGGCTTTAAGTTCCTTCACATAATCCCAGATATGATATTCATCATACTTCTTATAATTGCTTCTTTGGATCGCGTGCAGCAGATAATAGTCAAAATATCCTGCTTTCGTTCTTTCCAGTGAAGTTTCAAATTCGCTCTTGGCTTTTTCTTCACTGTCGATCTCCGCGTTGCACATGAGCTTTGTAGCCAGGGTGAAGCTTTCCCTTGGATGTCTTTCGATCAGTGCCTTGCGGATGGCTTCTTCCGAACCCGGATAGGCAAAGGCCGTATCAAAATAGGTGCCGCCGGCTTTTAAAAACAGATCTGCCATTTCTGCGGTCTGCTTCACATCGATGCTTCCATCTTCAAGCTTAGGAAGTCTCATCAGACCAAAACCCAGTTTAAACTTGTTTTCAGTAGAATAGTTATCCATTTTTTGTTCCCCTTGTATATAAGAATTATAACATTCAAATGAACTTACATATTTGCCTGTGCTTACCATATCCTGTGCTTTGTATTAAACTTAGGGAAGAGGTACCAATATGAAGACCATAAAGTATATATTATTGCTGCTGATGATAATGAGCGGATGTTCGACAAAAAAAGAGGAGGTATTGCCTGTGGAAGATAAGAGAGTTTCCTATGTTCTTAATAGATCTGTTGAAGTAAACGGCAGACAGGGCGTCTGTTATGAAAACGGCTATTACTGGGTCAGCGGATCAAAGACGCTGGCCAAGTATGACAAGGATTGGAACCTGGTCAGTGAAAACAAGGAACCTTTTGAAGGCTATGAGATCGAAGTTAATCACATCGGCGATATCGATGTCTATAATAATGAACTGTATATCGGTGCCGAGTATTTCATGGATGGTGTCGGCACCAATATTCAGATCGCTATCTACGATGGCGATACGCTCAAACTCAAAAGGACCTTCCCGTTTGAAAGCAGCAGCGGACAATTGGAATGTTCCGGCATCGCGGTAGATCCTGATAGCCGCACTGTCTGGATGTGCTCGTGGGTCGGCGAAGAAAGCGGCAAATATCTTTATAAATACGATCTTGATACCGGTGCATATCTGGGCAAAGTCGAGATGAAGGCTCCGCCTAAATGGCTGCAGGGCATCGCCTACTATGAGGGGTCTTTCTATCTGAGTTCCGATGACGGAGATGCGGATAATGATGAACCTGATCATATGTATAAAACAACGATCTTAGATGATGCGACAGAATGCGTTCTATATGAAGAGAAGGCCTTTGACGATGTCATCAAACAGGGAGAGATCGAGGGTCTTACTTTCGACAAAGAAAAACAGCAGTTACTGCTGCTGTATAATCGCGGAGCCAGGATCATCCTGGGCATGCCTTCCGGTTTCTATGAAGGCTATGACCACGAGATCTCAGAAGTCTTCATCTACGATATTAAAAACTAATCTTCAAGATATCTGACGATCTTGCCGTGCTTCAGGGCATAATCGATCTCTGATCTTGTCGAATCACCGATATAGCCTCCCACGTTGATCACAAAGATCTCGTCAGCCATATCGATCTTTCTTTTGTGCATGTCATCGAGCATCTCTTTGGTCTTGGTCAAAGTCCCTTCATCCATATCTTCCCAGACTTCATTGTCACCGCTATGACCGAACAGTCCGACACTTATGACGATATTGCCCTCAAGTGTCAGCCTTTTCTGAGCTTCCATGAACTGATCCTTGAATCTTGTGGAACCGCACAGAGTTATTACTTTATAATTTCCTACCATAATTAAAGTTTAATACATAAAGAAATTCCGTACCATCTGATACGGAATCGTTTTATTTATTCTTTTGGAGACCATGATTCAGGAACGCCTTCGATCTTAAGCTTGCCATCGGTCTTGCAGGCGACCTGGTATTTGTCTTCATAGACGATCTCACCCGGGAAGTTGGTATAGACAACATAGTAAGGATGATTGTATCTTTCCAGCAGCCACATGACCGGCTTCATCATCTTCATCATGATGTCCGCGTTTTCCGTCTTGAACCAGCAGATGACACTTTCCTGTCTTTTGCATGGTTCAGGCCATGGAAGTTCGTTCGCAAACCAGTCATCGATTTCGCGATAAAGATCGGCGTCTTCCTCATCCATGACGTCATCTCTTAACATCTGCATACAGATGGAGAAGATGCCCTTGGCATGCATGGTGTTCTCGACGAGTTCCTTGCCTTCGATCCTCACGTATTTGAAATCGTTTTTCCTGATTGTCATTGATCTTTGTCTAGTCTTTGTCTTTCGACGAGTTCAGCGAAGAAACCTTTCTTGGCAACGAGTTCTTCGTATTTTCCTTCTTCAATGATCCTT
>JAFWKS010000100.1 GCA_017511325.1 Erysipelotrichaceae bacterium | reverse complement strand
TATATGTTTTATTTGTCGTTTCAAAACGAACTGATAAGTATCTTAAATTTTCCATAATTTCACCTAGATATATGATATTATCTCATAACTGATCGCGTCAAACAGCAGCTTGCGCTCCGCATTATACAGAATCCTGTCATTTGCCTTCTCAAAAATCTCCAGAAGTTTGATTGGATCGTGTCTGTTTATGATGCTTAGATATGAGTTGTATTCATTGTCTTCCAGCCTTTTTTCTTCAAGGGCATCTTCAATCATTTTGATTATGATCGCCATATAGTAATCAACGCATTTCTTGAATTCATCTCTGTCCTTGAAAAGCGTATAGAACTCCTTGTAGAACATGACAGGCAGATATTCCTTGTTGTCAAGATTCTCGATCGTCTTATAGACATATTCCTTGGCTCCAAGATAGTAAGGATCGTTAAGATCGAAACTCTCATCATAGCTGTGAAGAGTATTGGACAGAAGATAGGCATCGGTATAGTCAAAACCGCCCTCAAGATAACGGTCGATCAGAAAAGAGAAATCTCTGGTCATGAACGGTATGTTCTGACAGCGCGAGACGATCGTCGGCAGAAGATCTTCCATTCTGTCGGTGATAAAAATGCCATAGGTATTGTCACTGCTTGGTTCTTCCATGAACTTCAGGATCATGTTCAGAACTTTGAGCGAAGCATTGTTGATGTTGGCCAGGATGTAGATCTTCTTGCCTGAAGATTCCAAGGAGGTGCGTGAGAATTCATCAAGGATGTTTTCGATGTCATCTTTCTTGATGCTGTTCTTATAGCCATCCACAAAGATCACATCAAAGTACTCGTTGTTTCTGATCCTTTTACAGGTCTTGCATTCTTCGCAGGCATAATCATCTTTTCCTTCGATTATCGACTGAGCCAGCAGATAGGCTGTTTCGATCTTTAAAGGATTGTATTCGCCAGAAAATAAGTAGCTGTGAGCTACTTTCTTGTTCTTCAAAGCATTAAGTAATGTCTGATAGACGATCGGTTCTGAATTCTTTAATTCTTCCTTAACCATTGTTTATCAATGCCAGGATCCTCTTCAAGGATTCTTCAATAACTGTTTCCTTGTCTTTTGAGGCATCAACGATCTGGATTCGATCTGAGAACCTCTTCAAAACTTCTTTATAGCCCTGGGCAACACGATGATGGAAATCAATCGATTCCTGATCAAGGCGATCCTTGAAGGAACGATCAGCCAGTCTGGAAAGTCCTATCTCTTCATCGACATCCAGATAGATAGTCATATCCGGATAGGTATTCTCGATCGCAAAAAGATTGATGGACAGCACTTCATCAAAGCCCAGCTGTCTGCCGTATCCCTGATAAGCCAAAGAGGAATCAAGGAATCTTTCACAGATGACGATCTTGCCTTCTTTCATGGCCGGGAAGACCTTCTCAACCAAATGCTGCCTTCTGGAAGCGGCATAAAGAAGCGCCTCAGTACGGGCATCCATAGCTGTGTTCTTGGGATCCAGAATGATGTTTCTTATTTCTTCAGATATCTCTATTCCACCGGGTTCTCTGGTATGGACCACTTCATAACCATGCTGTTTCAGTCTTTCGCAGACTGCAGTCGCAACCGATGTCTTGCCTGAACCGTCAGGTCCTTCAAAAGTAATAAACAGACCTTTCATTAATTGAGTTTCTCCGGTTTAGGCATCAGTGTCTTTTCAACGATGTCCATGATCTGATTCTTGACTCTTTCATATTCATCGTAGCTCAGTTCAAAATCTTCAGGTTTGGCAATATTGACCTGAGGCGTCTGCAGCATGGCCGCCACTTCCTCGATCATATCGTAGAAATGAATGTTCATGATGGCATATTTCTCAACGCCGTTTTCTTCCACGAACAAAACCTCTGTCTCTTCCAGATTCTCAAGTTCTTCTTCAATATCTTTAATTCTTTCTAAATCGATCGTTGCCATGTCCTAATTATAACACTATTGTCTTTCTTCATTAATCAGATTGACCCAGGCAAAGAAGTCTGGGACGGAGTTAATCTCACTGTAGCAGTCTTCAATAAGCTGGTAGAATTCTTTCTGTTTTGGATCATTCATATCGAGATCCCAGAGATGGTCCAGGCATTCAGCATACTCTACGTTCTTAAACATCTCCAGCAGCACTTCCTTTGCCTTGGTATCTTCTTCATGCTTCAGAAGTGTCAGTACCAGCATCAGATAATCATAGGCATCGAATTCGCTTTCCAGATAGAGCCTGTAGAAATCATCAGCCCTTTCAACAGTGCTGTACATATAGGAAAGGCGGTTGACGTTTTTTCCTGAAAGATCATTGCTGAGCCTGATGATCAGCCTCTGTACTTTGATCGCCGTAGTTATATTGCGGATATCCAGAAGGAATTCCACATAGAAGTCCATGATCCTCAGATAGCACTTCTTCTGATATTGCGAGAAATCCGCATAATTATTGGATTCCCGATAGTATTCCTGAAAGCGGTAATTGACATAGATGTCTTCCGAGATGATGTAGTAGACAAAAAATGCCTCCAGACAGAACGGATCATAACTGAAGGATTCCTCGATCCTCTCCCGCAGTTTTTTTCTTGACTCGAACATGATCCTGATCGCCTTGCTTTCATCCTTGTCCGGATCGCCTTCCACTTCATACTGTTTATAGTTGCTGCGGCAAAAGAAAGCAGCGAAGTATTCTTCGATATTGTCCTTATGCTTATCAAGTCCGTTTACCAGATCATCAAGCCTAAGCATCAATGCCCTCTAGTTCCAGACGATACATCAAAGCGATCGTCTTGCTGTCATCGATCAGATCGTTTCTGATCATATCCCTGATCTCATCAAAAGTGAAACGGTAAAGATCGATCCTTTCATCGATGTCAAGATGCTGGCCGAGTCTTCTGCCGGCCTCTCCGTAATACAGATAGATCTTTTCTGAACAGTAGCCACAGGTCGGAACGATGTAATTGAACTTTCTGATATTCAAAGCTTCATAGCCCGTCTCTTCGATCGCTTCCCTTGCGATCGCCTCATCAGGATCTTCGCCCTTCTCGATCTTGCCAGCCGGGAATTCATACATTTCCTTGCCCAAAGAATAACGGAACTGTTTCACCATGAAATACTTGCCTTCATCATCCCTTAAGGCGATGCAGGCTCCTCCGTTATGCAATACGACTTCTCTGTAGGTACGGGAGCCGTCGTCAAGCTCAACTTCATCCTTGACGACATG
The DNA here is from genome assembly GCA_017511325.1 of Erysipelotrichaceae bacterium. The sequence goes on along the minus strand of JAFWKS010000100.1, from coordinate 5,087 downwards.
GATCACCTTGCCTGAATAGATTTCTTCTCTGTTTATCTGTTTTTCCATATCAGCACCATCTCATTCTAATGATAAAAAGAAAAGTGGAAATTCCACTTTAGTTGCCCGGCAGATAGAAGACCTTTTCATCACCCTTGGAGAACATGTATTCCCCTCTGGCATAGGTCTGTACATAGTCGGGATCTTCCAGTTTTTCCTTGGTGGAAATAAGCGAGGCGTTCTCTTCTCTTAAAGCTTCAAGTTCAGCTTCAACTAGTTTTGCCTGCTGCTGCAGGGAGAACATCCTGATCACGTTCTGTAAAACGCTGGTAAAAATAGCGATCGCCGCAACGATCAGTGCAATTGAAATCAGCTTTGAGACGATCGTCTTCGTCTTTCTTTTTGCGCTCTTTTTAGCCATACAATAATTATACTAGTTCCTCTTTTTTCTCTTCAAGCACTTCATACATCTCGAAAGCCTGCTGCTTGCTGGCAGAATCCCGAACCTCTTTGACCAGGACCTTGATCTCACGGTGACCAAAAGCGATGGTTATGACATCACCGACTTTGATTTCACTTGATGGTTTGGCGACCCGGCCGTTGATGAAGAGCCTTTCATTTAAAGCCAGCTGTTTGCCGACTTCTCTTCTTTTCAGGATCCTTGCCACTTTAAGATATTTGTCAATGCGCATTTTCTTTTTCCAGTTTGTCCAGATCATCGACCAGCTTCAGCATTTTTGAGACATTCTCTTTCTGATTGTCGAGGCTTATCTCAAGTCTGTAGTTCTTATAGCCTATCTTGATATCTTTGGACAGATTATTGCAGTATTCGAACAGCTTTGCTCCATCTATATTATCGGAGTATTGTTTCGATAATACAATCGTAAACATCCCCTTGTTATTGCTGACCTTGTCGATCAGATTGAGATTGTAAAGCAGTTCAAGTTTCTTTTTATCGAACAGCGACTCGACTTCCTTAGGCAGTTTGCCGTATTCATCAGTGATCTTGAGATAGTAGTCAAACAGATCCTTCTTGTTGTCGATATCATAGAGCTCATGATACAAAGACAGTTTGTCATAGTCGTTATCGGAGAACTCTTCAGGGATGTAGCTTGAGATCGGAATGTTGATGTTGGTCTTAGGTTCTTCTTCGACCACTTCTTCACCCTTGGCTTTCAATATCGCCTTGTTCAGCATCGCCAGATACAGATCGAGTCCGACATTGTCGATAAAACCTGACTGCTTCGCCCCTAAAAGATCACCGGCACCTCTGATCGTCAGATCACGCATCGCGATCTTGTATCCAGAGCCAAGAGCTGTGAACTCCTTGATCGCATCAAGACGCTTGATGCTGTTCTCGTTTAGCTGTTTCTTTTCCGGTACCATCAGATAGGCATAGGCGACACGATCCGACCTTCCGACCCTTCCCTTGATCTGATAGAGCTGGGAAAGACCGAAGTTCTGCGCATTTTCAATGATGATCGTATTCGCATTAGGTATATCCAGACCTGTCTCAATGATCGTCGTACAGATCAGGACATTGATCTCTCCCGCATAGAATTTATACATGATATCTTCGATCTGTTTGCGATCCATCTGTCCGTGAGCCACACCGATCCTGGCATAAGGGATCGCCTCAGAAAGTTTGCGGGCAACTGAATAGATGCGTTCGACATTGTTGTACAGATAGAAGACCTGGCCGTTCCTTTCAAGCTCTCTCATGATCACTTCCGAAAGAAGACTGTCGGATTTGTGAACGACATAAGTCTGGACCGGATAGCGGTTCTGCGGCGGTGTATCAAGAGTGGAAAGCCCACGAAGACCGATCAAAGACATCTGCAGTGTCCTTGGGATCGGGGTAGCCGACAAAGACAAAACATCGATCGAATTCTTCAGCTCCTTGATCTTCTCTTTATGTTCGACACCGAAACGCTGTTCCTCATCGATGATCAAAAGACCCAGATCCTTATACTTCACATCCTTGGACAGGATGCGGTGGGTACCGATCAGGATATCGACTTTGCCTTCCTTGAGATCTTTAAGTATCTCTCTTTGATGTTCTTCGCTCACATATCTGTTGAGCAGTTCGACTCGTGCCGGGAACTTGCTTAAACGCTTTTTGAAAGTATCGAAATGCTGGAAGGACAGAATAGTCGTCGGGCAAAGATAGGCGACCTGCTTGTCGTCGTTTACCGCCTTGAACGCTGCACGCAAAGCCACTTCCGTCTTGCCGAATCCGACATCTCCGCAAAGCAGTCTGTCCATTGGCTTAGCACTTTCCATGTCTTCCTTGACTTCTTCGATCGCCTTGGCCTGATCGGTTGTCAATTCATATTCGAAAGTATCTTCGAACTCCTTCTGCATGACTGTGTCTTTTGAAAAGGCAAAACCGATGTTCGTATCACGGATGCTGTACAGTTCGATCAGCTTCTCGGCAATGTCGTTGACGTTTTCCTCGACCCTGCGTTTTGTCTCGACCCACTCCTTGGAACCGAGTTTATGAAGCTTAGGTATGACGCCTTCCTGGGAAACATATTTTCTGACCAGAGAGAACTGCGATAAAGGTACCAGCAGTTCATCATTGCCCTTGTAGATGATCTTAAGATAATCACATTTGATGCCGTTGATGATCCTTGATTCGATCGCCACATACTGGCCGATGCCATACTGATCATGAACGACATAGTCTCCCTGTTTAAGTTCTTCATATGAGTTGAGAGTTCTGGCTTCCGCATACCTGCTGGCATAGCGCCCATGACGGACCTTTTCCTTGAAAAGTTCTTTGCTGGTATATAAAGCGAAATCCTTTTCCGGTATCTCAAAACCGCCATAGATCGCTCCGTAGCCGATATTGATGCCTTCAACAAGTTCATCACCATAAATAGTGTAAGGTATATCGAGCTTGACCAGTGATGAGATGATCTGTTCGCATTGCTTGTCTTCCAGGATGACGAGTTTATAGGTGCTCTTTTCATTCTTCAAAACATTGGCTACATAGTCACTCGTGCCGTAAGGAAAATCGATCTCATTGATCTGCGGTATCTCTGCAAACGGTCTTCCTTCGATAAGCTCGCATCTGTCTGTTTCTCTTTTAAATTCACCATAGACATAAAATCTTAATGGCAGCCTGTTTTCTTCATGCATCTCCTGGATATAGGCGATGGTCTCGTTCTGCAGCATCTTCAGATGTTCATCGATCTTTTCATCGTTGGACAGATAAATGATCGGTTCATTGAAATAATCCTTAAGATGCGATTTTTCAAAGTAACAGTAATAGAAATACTGCGACTGGATGTAGATATCTGATTGGATATATTCCAGTTCCAGTTCCATCTGTCCGCTCAATGGCTTGATGTTTTCATCGAGATATTTCTTTTCTTCATCCGAAAAGAAGACATCCTTCGCAAAGCAGATCTCTGCCTCATCGACTTCCTTGATCTTTCTTTGACTCGCATTGTCAAAAAACCTGATCGAATCGATCACATCATCAAAGAACTCGATCCTTACCGGCATATCATAGTTTATCGAGAAGACATCCACGATGTATCCTCTTGAGGCATAAGTCATTGGTGTCTCGACGTGGCTGGTCTTTTCATAGCCCAGTTTCTTGAGCTGTTCAATGAACTCACCTTTATCCAGCACATCATCTTTTTTGATCCTGATGATCCTGCTTTGAAGTTCTTCTTTAGAAGGCAGGTGTCTGATCAGACCATACGGGGAAACAAGAATGACCTTTATTTTCGGATTGGTTATTATCCTGTACAGGGCATTGAGACGGTTGGCTCTGTTTTCAAAGGAAGAAGCGATCTCTTCAGCCCGGAGCGATTCTTCAGGAAGATAGGAAACGATCTCGTCTTCATCAAAATAGGAAGCAAGGATATCTCTGAGTTTATTGCTCAGATAGCCGTTCTCTTTTACGACAATGATCGGTTTCAGGCTGTTCTTGGCTCTTATTGCGATCTTCAGTGCTTCTTCAGTCAAAGAACTGTAACTTAAAAAAGAATGATCCTTGTCATTCAATGTGCTTTCGATCTGATTTAACAGTTCAATATACTTCATTAATTAAATTTTGACATTACCTCATCAAAATCGTGATCCAGAGAATAAATCAGGGCATCAGAGCCCTTATCCAGAGCTTCATTCAGTACTGGAAGTTCATCCTTGCTGAAAGCAGAAAGGACATAGTCCTTTGTATCTCTGTTTTTGTCGTTGGAGATGCCTACTCTGATCCTGTTGATGTCCTGAGTACCGAGCTGAGTGATGATATTGCCCATGCCCTTCTGGCCTCCTGATGAACCCTTGCGCCGTAAACGCAGCTTGCCGGTAGGCAGATCAAGATCATCATGGACTACGATCAGATCTTCCACCGGAATGTCATAGAATCTCATCAGGGATGATACCGCCATGCCCGAAAGATTCATGTAGGTCTGAGGTTTGGCGATTATGACCTTTTCACCTTTATGACGATAGATGCCATAGTTGGCTTTGCACTTGTTTTTATCAAGGACGACATCCAGCTTTTCACAAAGTCTGTCAATGAGTAAAAAACCCGCATTATGACGGGTCTTACTGTATTCCAGACCAGGATTTCCCAAACCGACGATCAGTTTCATTCTTCTGTTTCTGTATTCTCCGTTAACGGCAGATACTTGTCATAGATACCCAGGGTTTCCAGATATGTCTTACCGATCAGCGTTTCCGCAAAGCTGTGCAGATCCTTTTTATAGTATTCTTCCATCGGTTCTCCGCCATATGCCAGAGTCGCAGCCGCAAAACGCTTGAATAAACCGATCAGATTCTTATCGTAGCGCAGATTAGTGTAGTTTCCATCCAGCAGATCCGTAAAGAACTTAACGCCGCCGTCTTCCTTCTCGCACAGGGCGTTGTATACCGCCTCGGTTGCGCAATACTCCACACAATCATCCATTTCCTTCAATGATCTGACCTTCTCGTACAGTTCATTCAGTACATCGAATCCGGACATCTGTCTGGCTTTTGCCATGACGATATAGATCCAGACAAACAGATCCACATTCAGGGCATACTTACTCTTATCGAGCTTGTCTTTCTTATAGAACACGTCCTTGAAGTTGATGGCATTCAGCGTT
>JAFWKS010000099.1 GCA_017511325.1 Erysipelotrichaceae bacterium | reverse complement strand
CAGTCTTGATGGAGAAAACTTCTCTTCAGAGATCCCTCAGGCGACACAAGTAGGATCTTACGAAGTATTCTATATGATCAAGGGCTCTTCAAACTATGAAGATTCTCCAGTTGAATCACTGGTTTCAAAGATCGTTAATGCTGACCTGCAGGTTGCAGTCACTGTTAAGCAGGAATACGTTTATCAGGATGATCTGCTGCAGGGTGCTCCGGCAACTGTTACGACTGTTGATGGCAGTGAAGCTGAGATAACCTATGTTTATAACGATCAGTATTTTGATAAGGAAAACTATCCGCAGTTTAACGAAGTCAAAGTTGATAGCTGGGGCAGAGCGACCGAAAGAGTCATTTTCTACACGGCTGAGGCTGCCAACCACAACAGTGTTCATGGTGCCTATACGATCCTGATCAAGAAGGCTGATCCTGAAGTACAGATCGAAGGTCTCAAGCTTGCCTATACTGGTGAATCACAGAAACTGGTTGAGGCTTCTGTCAAGGGCGGAACGATCAAGTATTCTGAATCAGGCATCCTTTATCACGATGTTGTGCCGACAAGATACGATGTCGGTGAATACACAGTCTACTATAAGGTGATCGGTGATGATAATCATAATGATATCCTTGATGCAAGATATGTGACCGCAAGCATTTCCAAAGCCGATATGACTATCAGTGCACCTGACCAGGAACACGTATACGATGGAAACAAGTATGGTGATCCGATCAGTGCTGTTACTGTGGATGGATCTGCAGTCAAGATCAGATACGGAACCAAGGAAGGTGAATACAATCTTAATAGTGCACCGAAGATCAGCGAAGTCAATCAGACGATGATCGTCTACTATAAAGTTACAGCTGCAAATCATAATGATGTGACAGGTTCATATCATCTTACTATCAAGAAGGCTGAGCCAGTCTTCACTGCTCCGCAGCCGATCGAAGATCTGATCTATGATGGATCTAACCAGGCTCTTGTCGTTGAAGGAAGTTCTACTGATGGAACGATGCTGTATAGGACTGTAAGCGAAGAAGGCGAAGGCGCATACAATGTCAATATTCCGACCGGAATGGAACCTGGCGCGTATGAAGTATGGTACTACTGTGCCGGTGATGAAAATCATGCAGACAGTGAACCGCAGCACTTCACCGTAAGGATCTATGCAAGTCAGGATGAAGCTGATCAGCAGCAGCCTCAACAGCTTCCTGTTGCCGCAGCATCGTTGCAGAATGATCTGCCATTAGATCTTAACAATGTTTCTGATGATCTGAATAACGATTCAAAACCTGCTGAAGAAGATCCGGATGGCAATGTAAAAGATGATCAGTCTGAAGCGGGCGATAATGTGCAGGATACAGAAATACCATCTGACAATGCGGATGATCCTGAACAGGAGATCAGCGAAGACGAGATCGGAAAACTGATCATAGCGGAAAAACCGGAAAGAGCTAAAGTCGATCTGAATGATGTTCGCATCCTTTCACAGATAGATAAAGACGGAAACGAGGTCTCATACTTTAAGAGTGACGGAAACAAGATCACTATGGATAAGGATACTCCGGAAGGGACCTATATCGTTGAAGCAACGGTCAGGATCGTCTGGACTGTCGATAAAGACGGCAACACCAAGATGGTCATCCTCGATGCCGAAACAAATAAAGAGATACAGATGCCTGATACATCTTCACAAAATGAAGAAGTTCCACCTGTTGAAGGCAAGAACGAAGATAAGGCTGACGCTGCGATCATTACTCCGCTCGATCCGATCGAAGATCTGCCTGGCATGCCTGAGTTTGTCGTGCCTCAGCAAAACAATGAAGTGACGGACGATGATGATGAAGATGAGGATGAAGTCGTCAATGTTCAAAACGATGGCGATACCTATGAAGTTGATCAGGATGACAGTATTATCGTCAGTGATCCTGCGCCAAATGAGGAAAACAACAATTCTGAAAACAGCGGGGAAAACACCGATTTAGGAAACAGCGAAGAAAACAGCAATAACGAATAAGCAGAGAGAACGATCTCTGCTTTTTTATTTTGTTACTAATAGTGACAGCGCAGAGAATAAAAACGCGATAGATAATTGATATAATTTTTAAAGGAAGGTGACAAACATGGGAATTAGGTTTGCTAAATCGATCAAAATCAACAATTTCTTAAAACTCAATTTTTCAAAAAATGGTCTCAGTGCCACAGTAGGCAAAAGAGGTGCTTCAGTAAACATCGGCGGCAGAGGTACGTATCTCAATCTTTCTCCTAATGCCTTAGGCATCAGTGGAACCGGACTCTCATACCGTCAGAAGATAGCCGGCGGCAGTTCTTCTTCAAAGAAAAAGAATAACTCCGTAAAGAAGCAGGAGACCGTAGTCGTAAATAAGACCTCTTCTTTAAGGAAAAAAGGCTATGAAGAGATTGAAAACAATTTCGTTAATGAAAATGTCTACCAGGAAGAAAACATTGAGAGAGATGTTGTCGAAGAATACAGAAACAATCTGGAAGCTACGATCAATCTTCATAAATATACCGACAATGTCATGAATAAAAAACAGTTCACAAAATTTGTCGATGGACTTGAAGAAGGCATGAACAAAGAGATCTATAATCTTTCTATGCAGGGCGATGAAGATATCGTTGAAAGCCTCGTAAGCTCATTCATGAACAATCTTTCTCTGGCGTATGATGTCAGAGTCAACTATGAACTTGAAGACAATGTGCTCTATGTCGACCTTGATCTGCCGGAGATCGAAGATCTTGAAACAAGCTATCCGACTTATTCAAACGGCAAAGTTGTTTACAGAAACAAAAAGAGTATGGAACTCAAGGGGGAATATGCCCGCATGGTCTTGAGCCTTGGTGTCTTTTTAAGCGCCAACTATTTCAATCTGTCTTCTTTCATTGATGAGATCGTCATGTCCGGCTTTACGACGATCAGAGATAAAAACGGAGATTTGGTCGATCATTATCTTTATTCTGTCAGATATACAAGAGACATCTTTGAAAAGACCGATCTCAGCAAGCTCGATGACCTGTTTAAATTCGTTCTGAGCTTCGACAATCGGATCAATCTGTCAAAGACCTTTGCATTCAAGGCGATCAAGCCATATGAAACAAAGATCACCATCAAGACCAATTCGCTGGTGGAAGAAGCCGCTCTTGGCTTAAAGGAATTTGGTTACAAGAAAGCTGAAATAGATGCGATCTTGCCGAAACTCAGCGAGTATCACTACGAGACCAGCGGTGAATATCTCAAGCAGGCTCTGCGCCTGATAAAGGAATAAAAATGGGCGCATTTGAGAAATATCAGGAAATATATCATAAACAGCCGCAGTACAGCTCTTTCTGTCCGTACCGCATATCACCTTTAGGCGCGCACATCGATCACCAGAACGGCATAATAAACGGTCTGGCAATCGATAAGGGCATCGAGATCGTGTTCAGTCCTAAACTTAACGGGATCGTGGAATTGACTTCCTTGAATTTTGATAAAAGAGCGCAGTTTCATATCAACGGAATTCCGGAGGAAAAAGTCGGAGACTGGGCCGATCATCTAAGAGGAGCAGCAAAGCAGTTGGCAAACAACTATAAACTTAAGACAGGCCTTTCAGCGGTGATCGAAGGAAGCCTGCCGATCGGCGGACTGTCTTCATCGGCTTCTGTCATCATCGTTTTTCTGACTGCACTGGCAAAAGTCAATGAAATAAAACTTGAACCATGGGAAGTCATCAATATGGCAAAACTCGCTGAAAACGAGTATGTAGGAGTAAACTGCGGTAAACTCGACCAGTCGTGTGAAGTGCTGTGCCGCAAGGATCATCTTCTTTATCTGGACTGTCTGGATGATTCATATGAGCTCATAGAAAAGAATGAACAGATGCCTGATTTCAAGGTCGCGATCTTCTTTTCAGGCCTGCAGCGTTCCTTGAGCAATTCCAAATACAATCTGCGCCAGGACGAATGCAAGGCTGCAGCTTATTCACTTCTTGCCTACAGCAACAGCGAATACGGCAAATTCAAGGATACAAGACTTCGTGATGTCGATCAGAAGATTTACGAGGAATACCGTGACAGACTTCCGGAGAATTTCCGCAAGCGTGCCGATCATTTCTACAGCGAAATAAACAGAGCGCGCATGGGCGGTGAATACTGGCGCAATGGTGATCTGAAAAATTACGGAAAGCTGGTCTTTGAATCAGGACTCAGCAGTATCAGAAACTATGAATGCGGCTGTCCTGAACTGATCAGGCTCTATGACATCATGACCAAGACCGAAGGTATTTACGGCGGTCGCTTCTCCGGTGCCGGTTTCAAAGGCTGCTGCATGGCTTTGATCGATCCGAAATACGCCGAAAGCATTGAAGCCAAGGTCGGCGAAGAATATCTGAAGTCCTTTCCTGAATTGAAAGGAAAGTATTCGTTCCATATCTGTGAGAGCGCTGATGGAGTAAAGCTATGAAGTGTATCATCGTCGCGGCAGGATATGCGACCAGACTATATCCTTTGACAGAAAATTTCCCTAAACCGTTACTGGAAGTAAAAGGCAAACCGATCCTCGACTGGCTGATCGAAGATATAGAGGAAGACATCGAAGAGTTTATCGTCGTAACCAATCACAAGTTCTTCGATCATTTCCTGAACTGGGTAAAAGGAAAAAGAGTCAGGATCATCGATGACGGTACTTCAAGCAATGAAACAAGGCTGGGTGCAGTAAGAGATATTGAACTGGCCGCAAGAAGCGTTGGAAGTGATTGCCTGGTCATGGCTGGAGATAATCTTCTGGATTTCTCTTTGAAAGGCTTTGTGAACTATGCCTTGAAAAAGGATACTTCCTGTGTCATGTGTCATGAAGAAAATAGCCTGAAAGCTTTACAGAAGACAGCTGTCATCACGGTCGACGAGAATGATCTGATCACTTCATATGAAGAAAAACCAGCAGAGCCTAAAGGTGATCTGGCAGTTCCGCCGTTCTATTTCTATAAGCTGGAAGATCTCAAAAGGATCAATGAAGCTTTAGCTGAAGGATGCGGATATGATGCACCGGGATCATTTGCGGCCTGGCTTTCAAAAAAAGTCCGTATGCACGCCTACAGGATGCCGGGCAAGAGATATGATATCGGCGATCTTGAAAGCTATCAGAGAGTCAATCAGCTGGAAACGATCAAATAGATAAACCAAAAAGAGGAACTTAGTTCCTCTTTTCTAATCTACACTCTTTAATGATTCGATCATGTTTACTTCGCGCAGCGGTTTTCTCATAAAGAACAATACGATGATCGTAAAGATGATCGTGATCATGAATGACAAGATGATAGAAACGAATTTGATGGTCATGGCAAACATGATCATCTCCATATTCAAAGCTGTCATGATGAAGTGATGTTCGATAAAGCCGACCGGTACACCGGCAAAACAGCCGATGACGCTCAATAACAGGATCTCCTTGAAGATGTACATATTGACTTCATGATCATTAAAGCCGAGTACCTTCAGCGTCGCGATCTCTCTGATCCTTTCGGATATGTTTACCTGCGTCAGGTTTACCAGCACGACGAAGGCTAATGATCCGGCGACCAGGATGATGACCAGAATGACCAGATTCAAAGCCTCGATCATATTGCTGAAGGAATCAAGATAATATGAAGTGCTTATTACTGAAGTGTAGTCCTTAAGAGTTTTGGCGATATTCCTTACAGCTTCATCGTCATCAGTCAATACAGCGATGGAAGTTTTAGTGATATCTTCATCGAAGGTGTTGCTGTAGAGGGTATCAGACATGAAGATATAATGCTGGAAATACATCTCACAGATATTGGCGATCACGACATCTTGTTTGATCCTGTTTTTCGATTCGATGGTTATGCGATCACCGATCTTTAGACTGTTGTTTTTCGCAAACTGTTCAGAAACGATGACACCATCGTTATTAAGTCTGATCGGGGTCTTCTTGTCTGTTTCCTTCAGATCGAACAGCGTATAGTAATCGAGCGGATCGACGATGACGGTATTGACGGTTTTTTCGTTGCCGTTTATATATGCTCTGGTAGTATATTCCATATATGTCGCGGCATAATCGACATTTTCAGAATTCTCAAGTATTTCCAGGTTCTCTTTGATATGTTCATCATTTTTGAAATAAATGATATCGTTGTAGCAGAAGATATCTCTATACTGGATCCCCAGAACGTCGCTCACAGAATCCTTGACGCCAAAACCGAGGATCAAAAGACCGGTACAGCCGGCTATACCGGCAATGGTCATCAGGAAACGTGATTTATAGCGGAAGATATTTCTGGCAGTGATCTTGGAAGTAAATGAAAGCATATTCCAGATGAAAGGGATCCTTTGCAAGAAAATGATCTTGCCTTTTTTTGGGGCTACAGGACGCATCAGGGAAGCCGGAACATCTTTGACGCAATTATGCACGACATAGGCTGTAATCGATGTCATAAGCACCGAAAACGATCCTACGGAGATAAGAGCGTAATTCATCGGGAACATTATCTTCATTGGAGGAAGATAATACATCATGCGCCAGGTAACATATATGACGCTTGGAAAAAGTGCCTGTCCGATGATGATGCCTGTTATACCACCGGCTAGAGAAGCAAGCATGGCATAGCTGACATACTTTCCGATGATCTGGATATTGGAATAGCCTAAGGCTACATAGATGCCGATCTGTCCTCTTTGTTCGTCGACAAGTCGCTTCATGGTGGTCAGGCAGACTAGAGCAGCTACCAGGAAGAACATGATAGGCATGTATAAGCCAACTGTGCCCATCTGCTGACAGGTATTCTTGTACATCATGGTGGAATACTGCTGGTCACGATTGAGGATTATCCACTGTGATTTAGGAAGATCATTTAGCTGAGCTCTGGCCAGCTTGAGCTGCTGTTCACCTTCAGCTATTTCCTTTTCATATTTGACAAGGGATTCCTCGTATTTCTTCAATCCTTCTTCATACTGTGCCTTGGCACCGTTAAGCTGTCCTTTGACGGAGTTATACTGAGCGATGGCCTTGTTGTATTCACTGTAGAGATATTCCATGGTGCCTGATACAGGATAGTGACCGTTTAATCCCAGCAGTTCCAGGAAATGATCGATGTCTGTCTCTATATCGGCTGTAAAGTCATGGATATCACTGAAGACTCCCATATCCGCTTCAATGGCTGACTGCAAGGATCTTACCAATGCATCCAGGGTATTGAGCTGAGCTTCATAGGCTATGATCTGGATATGGGCTTCATCAAGCTGCTTCTTGGCATCATCAAGCTGTTTCTTGCCTTCATCCCTGATCTGCACGAAGAGCTGTTCGTTGGCGTCCAGCGTCTCTGTTGCTTCAGCTATGAGCTTATCTCTTAGATAGGACTGCTGCTTGGCGACGATGTTTTCAAGATCCACTCTTTTTTCTTCGATGTATTTATCATATTCGTCAGTATTGGAAAGGATATCCCTGGCTCCTTCAAGAGTCACATACATCGTGGTGTAGTAGTCAGAGATGAAGTTGACGTTGGGGACGAGAATTCCACACTCAAGCTCCTCGTTATTAAAGTTTGAAGCACCTTTGATCTTACTCATATAGTTAGGGGATTCATAGAATCCGACGATCGTATACTTCGAGTTGGAAAGATAATCATTTATATCGTTATTGCCGTAGCTAAGAGTGATCGTATCGCCAAGTTTGTATACATGGGCCATATCGTTCCTTAGGAATAAACACTCATCGTTTTCTTTTGGTATTCTTCCTTCAACGAGTTTAAACTGACTGTTTTTCCTGCTTAGTTCTGATACTCTGTATGTGACGCTTTCTCCTTTTTCGTGAAGGCCATGGCAGTCGATCTCTTTGGAGGCAAAAACATTTGATACGCCATCAGTTGAGGAGATAGTCCGATAGTCCTCATCACAGAATCCGTAAGGAGAATAGATCACGAGATCGTTGAGATCATATTCATCGTAGTATATATCAATGCTTCCCCTTAAAACGGTAGAAGTCGACATCAGTCCCATCATAAAACCGGCACCAATCATAACGATAAGTGTCAGTGACAGAAAACGTCTGAATGTCTTTACAATCAGTCTGAAAGTCTCTATTCTGAACATCTTAGTATTCTATATCCTCAGCCTTCATAGGTTTCTTGTTGTATTTGATCGATTCAACCTTGCCTGATCTTACTCTGATGATCTTGTTGCCCATATCGGCAAGGACATTTAAGTATCGTGTTCTTTCTTTATCCGAAGTACCAGGTACTGCGACGAATTTATCTTCATTACCGTAAAGGAAATCATATCAAGAGCCTTGATCGAATTCGCTGCTTGGCAT